>JBEGUP010000299.1:0-2773 GCA_041178825.1 Pseudomonadota bacterium
ATCCCAACTTAAGCACTGGAACGCAAGTGCTGCTTGTCGTGCCGATAGCTTTGCTTGTAGGCTATGGCCTGCTGAGGTTATCAACAAGCTTGTTTACGGACTTACGCGAACTGGTGTTTTCCAAAGCCACCGAAGGCGCAGCGCGCAGCATTTCCCTCGAAGTTTTTCGCCATTTGCATGCCTTGAGCCTGCGCTTCCACCTTGAACGCCAAACCGGCGGCATGACGCGTGACATCGAGCGGGGCACGCGCGCTGTGCGCTCGTTAATAGGCTTCACTTTGTTCAATATTGCACCCACGCTGGTTGAAATGGCGCTGGTTTTGACACTTTTGGCTGTCAAATTTGACGCTTGGTTTGCCTGGATCACCGTGGCTGCCTTGGTCGTTTACATCACCTACACCGTCACAATCACCGAGTGGCGCACCCAATTTCGCAAGAAAATGAACGACTTGGACGGCGCAGCCCACACCCGCGCTATCGACTCGCTGCTGAACTATGAAACCGTCAAATACTTCAACAACGAAGAATTTGAAGCCAAACGCTATAACGACAATTTAGAGAAATTCCGCGCCGCATCCATCAAAAGCCAAACCACACTGAGCATGCTGAACACGGGGCAGCAGCTCATCATCGCCACCGCGTTGGTCGCCATGCTCTGGCGCGCCACCCAAGGCGTGGTCGATGGGCGGATGACGCTGGGTGACTTGGTGATGGTGAACGCTTTCATGATTCAGCTGTACATTCCGCTGAACTTTTTAGGCGTCATTTATCGCGAAATCAAGCAAAGTTTGACCGATTTGGACAAAATGTTCACCCTGTTGGAGCGCGAACGCGAGATTGCTGACCTTCCAGGTGCTCAAAATCTAGTCATCAACTCAAAAATCGGCTCAAATATGCCCTTTTTAGAGCAAAATATACCTATAGCCGGCATATTTACTGCCTCAGCAGCTACGAATAGTATAGCAAATTCAAATACTAAAAGCAGTAAAAACCCTGAATCTGCTGGATTTTCACCCAAAATCAGCTTCCAAAACGTCCATTTTGCCTACGATCCTAGCCGTCCCATCTTGCACGGCATCAGTTTTACCGTGCCAGCGGGCAAAACGGTGGCCGTGGTTGGGCCATCAGGCGCTGGCAAATCGACGCTCGCGCGGTTGCTTTTTAGGTTTTATGACGTTCAGCAAGGCGTCATTTCGATTGCAGGGCAAAACATCAAATCCGTTACCCAAAGCAGCGTGCGCGAGGCAATTGGCATTGTGCCGCAGGACACTGTGCTGTTCAACGACACGGTGGCGTACAACATTGCGTACGGCAGACCAGGCGCGTCGCAAGAGCAGGTGGAGGAAGCGGCCAAGTCCGCCCGCATCCACGACTTCATCGCCGCCACCCCGCTGGGCTACAAAACCATGGTGGGTGAACGTGGGCTGAAGCTCTCAGGCGGCGAGAAGCAACGCGTCGCCATCGCCAGAACCCTGCTGAAAAACCCACCTATTTTGATTTTTGACGAAGCGACATCTGCTTTAGACAGCGCCAACGAACGCGCTATTCAAGCCGAGCTGCAAAGCGTTGCACAAAACAAGACAACACTGGTGATTGCACACAGGTTATCCACAGTTGTGGATGCGCATGAGATTTTGGTGATGGATGCCGGCCACATTGTTGAACGCGGCAACCACGCGCAGCTTTTGGCGCTGAATGGCGTTTACGCGCAAATGTGGGCGCTGCAGCAAAGTGGTGGGGATTGACGAGAACGAAGCTCACCAAACTCAAGGCTTCACTTTTTCCCCCATCCAACGCAGCAAATCCACCCACATTTGGCGGTTTTCGCTGTCCAACGGAATGCGCTGCGCATTCGGTAACTCAATCGTAACTACTGGCATGCCTTTATGTACACCACCGTAGTTACCCAAAGATCCAGGAAAAATGCCAACTTGGTCTAAATACAAGCGCCCAAGTTTGGAGGGCGGCACGGTGGGGCCATCAAAATCAAGCACGCCGTAGGGCGCATGGATGCTAACGATTAAATTAGGCTTAAAACTAGCCATTTCGTCGTGCAAAAACTTGGATTCTGGCTCAGACAGCGGCTCTTTACCCGGCCAACGGCGAGGGTCTTTTTTAGTACGCTGCTCCCAATAAATCTTGGCATCACGCGCCCAGTTGGGGGTGGGAAAGTTGCGGTTCAGGTCGACGCCATTGGCATTCACCCGCTTGGCGGGCACGTTGGTGAGCCCATCGGGGTTGAGCATGGGGATAAAGCGCCAATGGATGCCGCCCGCAAAACTGGCAGGCGAGTTGGAAATCGCGTTGTTCGGCGCTTGGGTGGTCAGCTTGATCCAATTAAGTGCCAGTGCGCTAGACGACAGCTCGTCCCCATGGATGCCGCCCACCACCATGACTTTGAGCTTGGCGGGACTGGCGGGGTCGTCGCCGGGGGTGATCACGTCTCGTTTCAGCAGCGGCACGCCTTTGACAGAGCGAGCGCCTGTATCCACCAAATCGGCCTGCAAACACAAGCTTTGCGACACGCCAGGTAGGTGGTTGGACATGTTTTTGCAGAATACTGCATTTTTAGGATTATTTTGAGCTATAGCCAGCGTATTTATAGCCTGAATAGCTATGAATAGAATAGCAAAATTCAACTTTAAATTCATTTAAGCAACGCCCTCATCCGCCGCCGCACGCGCCATGCGCTCGCTTTTCCAATACACGTCATCGCCACCGTTGACACGGTTTAGAACACGAGAGAGCACAAACATCAAATCGCTCAGTCGAT
>JBEGUP010000300.1:0-2765 GCA_041178825.1 Pseudomonadota bacterium
CTCGGCAGCGCGGGGCATGGCTTGGAGGATGGCTTTTTCTACCAACCACATGCCGGGCAAATAGTCGCCATCCCACACAGCGGTGATGCCGTTGTCGCGCACGACCTCGGGCTCGCCATGGGTGCGCATGGTGACGTTTTGGATTTCCTTTAAATACAACAACAGCATTGCCATGCCATGGGTTCGACGACCCATGGCGTCGGTCAGCACCAGCAGCCGCGCCATGGCAGCGGATTTCTCCGCGTCCATGCCGGCCTTTTCAAGCAATGCAGCGGCGAACTGTCTTAAATCGGGGATAGCGAAACTGGTTTTCTCTACTCGCGGTTCACCCATCTTTTAAGCTGTGCCTTCCAGCTCTTTGCCCGCCTTTTGAATCACATCGCCCCAGCGCTTGCGTTCGTTGGTCAAAAAGGTGCTGAGTTCGGTAGGTGTGGATGTCATCACCTCTGCACCAGCGGCCGCTAATCTAGCACGCATTTCTGGAGAGCGAATCACTGAAATCAGCGCGGCACTGAGCTTTTCAACCGCTGCTTTGGGCATGCTGCTGGACACGGCGATACCTTGGTAAGTGCCGGATTCAAAGGTCGACAAGCCTTGCTCGGCAATCGTTGGGTATTGCCCCACCAGCGCCATGCGGGTGCGCTTGCTGATGCCCAGCACCTTCAAGCGGCCACCGTTGACCATAGGCAGCGTCGCTAGCATGCCGTTGAGCACTACATGCGTGACGCCAGCGGCGGTGTCTGCAATCGACTGCGCACCACCGCGATACGGCACGTGCTGCCATTTGATGCCTGTCAATTGCGCAATTTCAACCATACCCAGATGGTTGGCCGAGCCCGTGCCGCTGCTGGCGACGTTGATTTTGTTCTTTTTGCCAAACTCAATCATCTCCTTCAAATTGCTAAACGGCTGCGACGGCGCGGCCACCAGCATGTGCGGTGAGTAGGCCAGCATGGTCACGCCCTGCAAATCGGTCGGCTTGAACGGCAAGTCTTTGATGATGAGCGGCGCGGTGGCGACCGAGCTCATGTCTGACAGCAGCATGGTGTGGCTGTCAGATGACTGCGCCACCACGCCCGCGCCCACGCTGCCGTTGGCACCGGTGCGGTTTTCAACCACCACTTGGGTTTTCAAAATCTCACCCAAAGGCACAGAAATCAAACGCGCAATCACGTCCGATGTGCCGCCCGCTGGAAACGGCACGATGATTTTCAAAACCTGGCTAGGCCAAGCTGCCTGCGCCTGCGCTCCAAGCGCCGTCATACCCAAAGACGTGACGGCTACAGTTTCTAAAAATTGGCGACGATTGTTCATGGATAACTCCTGAGAAGATGTGTGTTGAATGGATGATTTGTTGAAAACAAGAAGTCTGACAACTGACATCTTATTATGCAAGTGCAAAACCCAAACCACAAGCCAGCGATTACCCGTAGTTGTTGGAACAAGTATGAACTTGTAAATATCTTGCTTTTATAGCCGAAATATGGCTTTAGCCAGCGTATTTGCTGCCTAAGCAGCTATATTATTCATAGCATAATGCAGCAACCACGGTCTAACAGATTGCTAAGAAAATAAACATCACTTTTTTCCTTAAGCTCATAGTCAGAAATATAGAAACCGTCTATAGTTTGTCTGAATAAGTGATTAACTGGGAATTTGGGCAAGAAAAAAAGCCTAGCTAGTTACCCGGCTAGGCTTGTTTCGGATACAGACAAACCTTTCGGTAAGTCTTTATTGCAGTAACGGCTCTCACCCCGGATAACAACAATATGGAAAGTATAAGGTTTATTGATATGAATGCAAACATAATTTCAAAATCACAACGGAATGAGAATCTTGGGGCTTTAACTTTTGGCTTTGATATTGGCATTGCGTCAGTAGGTTGGGCTGTGCTGAATGAAACACGTGTTGTCGCACTGGGCGTACGCGCTTTTGACAAGGCAGAAACAGCCAAAGAAGGCGACTCGCTGAATCTGGTCAGACGCTCAGCTCGGCTGATGCGTAGGCGATTGCGTAGACGAGCATGGCGGCTAACTCGACTCGGACGGCTATTGAAAAGGTTTGGCGTGATTGAAAACGCTGACTATTTCAAAACTCAGCCCGGACACACAGATTCGGCTTGGAATTTACGCATAGCTGCGCTGGATAGGCGACTAACTTCCGAGGAATGGGCACGTGTTTTGTACCATTTATGTAAACATCGCGGTTTTTACTGGGTCAGCCGGGCCGAGGAAGCCAAAGCTGAAGGCGATGCCACGGGTGAGGCGGGTAAGGTTAAAAAGAACCTAGCTGCTACGGCTAAGTTAATGGCAACTCATGGCTATCGCACCGCTGCCCAAATGGTGTTGGCAGAATTTCCTGATGCGCAACGCAATAAACAAGGCGAGTACACCAAAGCGCTGTCTCGAATATTGCTTGGTGAGGAACTAAACACATTGTTTGAAGCGCAACGCTCATTCGGAAGCCAATATGCAAGCCCGACGTTAGAGCTAGAAATTTTGGGCACGGGAGACAAAAAATCTGGCTTGTTTTGGCTCCAAAAACCCTCTCTTACCGGCAATAAGCTTCTTGAAATGCTAGGGCACTGTACTTTTGAAAAATCTGAGTATCGAGCCGCAAAAGCCAGCTTTACTGCCGAAAGACATGTCTGGCTCACACGATTGAATAACGTCCGCATTACTGTAGACGGTAAATCGCGCCCATTAAATGATGCGGAACGCGCGGTTGCCTTGCTGCTGCCCTATAAATCGGGTGAAAAATTCACC
>JBEGUP010000301.1:0-3457 GCA_041178825.1 Pseudomonadota bacterium
TGGGCGTGGTACGTATCGATGAAAACCGCAGTTTCGTCATTGCCGACGTGCCAGGTTTGATCGAAGGCGCAGCGGAAGGCGCAGGTTTAGGCCATCGCTTCTTGAAGCATTTGCAACGCACTGGGATTTTGCTGCATCTGGTCGATTTAGCACCGTTTGATGCCGAGACTGATCCGGTCGCCGAAGCGAAAGCCATCGTCGAAGAGTTGCGTAAATATGATGAAAATCTGTACAACAAGCCACGCTGGTTGGTACTGAACAAGCTTGATATGGTCGATGGCGACAAACGCGCCGAAGTCGTTGCCGATTTTGTAAAGCGTATGAAATTCAAAGGCCCTGTGTTTGAAATATCTGCGTTGACGCGCGAAGGCTGCGAACCTTTGGTCAAAGCGATTTACAAACACATCAAAGCAGAGCAGGTGTCTGAGCAAACGCCAGAATACATTGACCCGCGTTTTGTCGAACTTCCTGAGTAATTGACTTTCTCAGTTATATCTTTGTATTTGCATATTGCTATATTTTTTATAGCAGCTTAGGCAATAAATACGCCGGCTGCAGCCATATTTACCTATAAATACGTTATTTATGACTAAAACGCTGTTAAAGAGCGCAAAACGCATCGTGGTCAAAGTTGGCTCAAGTTTGGTAACCAACGAAGGTCGCGGCTTAGACGAAGCCGCCATTGCCCATTGGTGCAGCCAAATAGCTAAACTACGTGCCGATGGACGCGAGGTCATCATGGTGTCCAGCGGCGCGATTGCCGAAGGCATGAAGCGCTTGGGTTGGACGACGCGCCCTAGCGCCATCCACGAGCTGCAAGCGGCAAGATGTATGAGACCAAACTGCGTGAAAACGCGCTCGGTTCGGCCCAAGTGCTTCTCACTCACGCTGATTTGGCTGACCGTGAGCGCTATTTGAACGCCAGATCGACACTGTTAACACTGCTCAAACATGGCGTCGTTCCCGTTATCAACGAAAACGACACGGTCGTTAATGAAGAAATCAAGGTCGGCGACAACGACACCTTGGGTGCTCTGGTGGCCAATTTGGTGGAAGCAGACGCTTACATCATCCTCACCGACCAAAAAGGACTTTTTACAGCCGATCCGCGTAAAGACCCAGATGCCAAATTCGTTGACCAAGCGCAAGCTGGTGATCCTGCCCTAGAAGCCATGGCGGGCGGTGCAGGCTCTAGCATTGGCAAGGGCGGCATGATTACCAAAATTTTGGCAGCCAAGCGTGCAGCAGGCTCAGGTGCTTCCACCGTGATTGCGTGGGGTTCAGAGCCTGAAGTGCTGGTTCGATTGTCACAAGGCGAACCCATTGGTACGCTGCTCGTTGCCCAAACCCAGAAAAACCAAGCCCGCAAGCAGTGGATGATGGACCATTTGCAGCTGCGTGGCTCAGTCACGGTTGATGCGGGCGCTGTCAGCAAATTGCAAAGCGTTGGCACCAGCTTGTTACCGATTGGCATGACGGGTGTGGATGGCGATTTTTCACGTGGTGATGTGATTGCCGTGCGCGATGCCGCAGGGTTTGAAATCGCCCGTGGCTTGGCGAACTATGCCAGCTCAGAAGCGCGTTTGATTTGTCGCAAAGCTTCCAGTGAATTCGAAAAAGTGCTGGGCTATACCGCAGAGCCAGAGATGATTCACCGCGACAACATGGTGCTCTCTAAAACCTAAGTGCTTAAACCTAAGCACCCAAACTAAGGCGCTGCTTTGTTCTTGAAAACAATCGTTGTTTTCTTGAGCGATGTGACGATTTCATTCACGCTTTGAGCGGCAGTGTCTCCCGTACAAACGCCTTGCTTTGCTAACTCCAAAGCGTGTTTTGAAGGTAACTCTCGCAAAGATTTCCATTGTGGATCTGAAACAATAGTCCAGCTTCTTGCAGTGGCATCGCTTTCTTTCGCAACAATACGTGCGTAAGTTTTTACTGTGCCGTTGCTGCAATTAATCACTTCGTACAAAGCGTTTAGCACACCGCTTTGGCTTCGCGCAATGGCGACATAACGCACCAAGCCATCACCCACAATGGTTACCGCTGCTGGATCAAGCGCCCAGCTTAAATTTGATGTTGTTGATACTTCAAACGGCACCAACCCTTTTAGGTTCAAAGCCGCTGGTGGCGGGGCTTCGCTTTCTTTCCAATTGGGGTCAGTTGCTAAAAGCTGCGCCATGCCAGACGAAGTGAGTGTCAAACCGATAACTAAAAGCGCAAAAAGTCGAGTGCAAGATGTCATAGTGCAGATTTTTGCCGCGTCGGGTCTTCGGGCGTGGGTTCAGGCAAATTGGCTTCGTCTGAGGAAGCTGATAAAACCGCGCCATAGCTCGTTTCAGGGTCAGGCTCGTAGCTGCCACCAGGCGGCATTTCCATGTGTGCAATTTGGCTGCTGTTGATACCATGGTGGCCGTGGTAGCCGTCGCGGTTATCCCCGTGCAAATCTGCACGCAGGCGGCGTGGGCCATGTTCATTTCGGTCGTGATGTGGCAAATAGCGTGACAACTCCGTCAACGCCATCTCGTAAACGCCGCGCTTGAACTCAACCACTGCATCCAGCGGCACCCAAAACTGGTTCCAGCGCCAAGCGTCAAACTCGGGGTGGTCAGTGGCGCGCAGGTTGACATTCGTGTCAAAGCCGGTCAGTTGGAGCAGAAACCAAATCTGTTTTTGGCCTTTGTAAAAGCCACGCGCATCGCGTCGTATGAACCTGTCTGGCACCTCGTAGCGCAACCAGTCACGTGTTCGAGCCACAATTCGCACATGCTCCGGGTGGAGCCCCACTTCTTCATGCAACTCCCGAAACATGGCCTGCTCGGGGGTTTCACCCCGGTCAATGCCACCCTGCGGAAACTGCCACGAGTGGGTGCGAATGCGTTTGCCCCAAAATACTTGATTCTTCTGGTTGAGCAAGATGATGCCGACGTTGGGTCTAAACCCTTCGCGGTCAAGCATAATCAAACCCTAAATTTTTATATTGAGTCCATTATGCACAGAGCATGGGCTCTCGCAATAGATTCTGTTGAAATTTCAAGCGAAATTTCTAAGAAATTACAATCAAGCTAGTCAATTATTTTCGATAAATTTCCACGTCACTCAAAACGACACCTAAACGACACTTAAAAGCCCGCTATGAAAGCCACCCAATTCTTCATCTCCACCTTCAAAGAAGCCCCAGCCGACGCTGAAATTGCCAGTCACCAGCTGATGATGCGCGCCGGCATGATCAAAAAACTGGGCGCTGGTATCTACACCTACATGCCCATGGGCTTGCGCGTGATCCGCAAGGTCGAAGCCATTGTGCGAGAGGAAATGAACCGTGCAGGCGCTGTCGAAGTGTCCATGCCCGTGATTCAGCCTGCTGAATACTGGCAAGAAACGGGGCGCTTCGAGAAAATGGGCGATGAGCTGCTGCGTATCAAAGACCGCCACGACCGCGATTTTGTGGTCCAAC
>JBEGUP010000302.1:0-2749 GCA_041178825.1 Pseudomonadota bacterium
ATTTGTGACAGGCTGTTAAAACGTAGATTTTACAGGGTAAGTGAGCCTGAACTAGAGCTGTTTTGCCACAAATAGCCCACTGAGGGTGCAAACCTCGTAAAGGACTTGTTTTTAAAGAAGTAGATAAAATGAAATCTGAAACGAAAAAAATGGAATACTTAGTCAAAAACGAAGAACTTGAACTGAAATATGAACAAGGCAAAGGTGCTTGGACATACCACATTCAAATCCCCAACACGAAACACATTGTTGCGAAATGGGGCTGGTTGAAGGTTTCAGGGACTATAGATAGCCATGAGATTAGAAATATCAACCTGTTCACTATTTCAGGTCAAGACAAACTAATTTCAATCAATGCCAAGATTAGGCAAGCAATCAACAAAAGCGGCGGCGACACGGTGACTGTGACGCTTTACTTGTCTACATAGCAAGTTCAATAATCAATATCCTGCATAAAGCCACGGCGAGTCGAGTAATTTCTCACCCAACACCTCCATCGCAGCATCTCGCGCCCAACTAACGGGTAGTTTTGCATGGAAAATCTTGCCGTTTCGACGGGCTTTAGCTTGAACTTTGGCGTTGCGTTGCCAACGAGTTTGAGCGTAATTTTGCAAAGCGACGGACAAATCGTTTGGATTTTGACGCATCGACATCGCCAGAGCCTGCGCATCTTCCAGCGCCATACCCGCGCCTTGCGCCAAATACGGCAGCATGGGGTGGGCTGCGTCGCCTAGAAGGGCGATGTGGAGATGAGCGGGGTTGAACATCTCGGCAGATGAAGCCATAGGCGGTCTATCGAACAAGTCCCAGCGCGTCCATGCGTTTGTTTCAGTGGCGATTTGAAACGCTTTTTGCAATGATTTTGATAGCTGCTTAGGCAATAAATACGCCGGCTGGAGGTCAATTTCACCTATATTTTCAGCGCAGTAGACGATATTCAGCGATTTGCCCTGCTGCACAGGGTAAGCGATGGTGTGGCTGTCGGGGGCTAGCCAAGCGGTCACTTGGTCTTGCTGCAACTCGGTCGGCACATCGCTCAAAGGCAGCAAAGCGCGCCATGCGGTATGGCCGGTAGCAAGTGGCGCTTGGTCGCTCACAACAAGTCGCCGTACGCGACTCCATAAACCGTCAGCCCCAATCAAAGCATCGGCGGTGAACTGGACGCCGGCTTCCGTATAAACGGTAACTCGTTGATTTTGTTCAACTATATTGTTAATTTTGGCATTGAGATGCAGTTCAACATTCGGCTGCTGGCGCACCGCGTTTAGCAGCAACGTATGCAAATCAGCGCGATGAATGGTGGCAAACGGGTAGCCGTAGCGGCGGCTGGCTTTGTTGCCCAACTCAAGTTGTCCGAGTAATTTATTCGATGCTGCGCTACGAACTTGCGTTTTTTCCGGGAAATTGGCGGTTTTCGCCAAAACATCCGCCAATCCCCAGTCACACAGCACTTTGTAAGCGTTTGGGCTGATTTGCACGCCCGCGCCTACTTCCCCAAACACATTGGATTGCTCTAAAACGGTAATTTTCAGCCCGGTTTGAGCGAGAGCCAAGGCTGCGCCCAAACCACCAATACCTGCGCCTGCGATCAGGATGTGAGTGCTCACTGCAACTGGCCTGCGTCTGGGTACAAACTTTCCAAAACCAATTGACTGGTTTGTAGCAAGATAGTTTGCAGCTCGGTTTGCACATCTACTTCAGGCATAGCAGATGATTTTTTCCAAATTTCATGCAACTTGCGCCACTGCGGTGCGAGTGCTGCTTCAATGCGTTCTACCCAAAAAGCCGGCGGCTGGACTTCAGTCCATTCACCGCGACCACGGCCAAAATGGGCAATGGCGAGGTAGCCTAACAACGCAGATCGGGTCAATTCATCCAGCACCTCAGGCGTCCAAGCCAAGCTTGTGGTGTCCACTCCTTTGACGTGGTTGTACCCCCGCGCCAGCCCCGCCCCACCCAGCGCACCCAGCACACCGCCTGCCAACATGCCGCCGCCTAGCGTTAAACCGCCGCTCAAAATATCAGCTTTCAGCCCCATCAATGCGCCCGTCACCACACTGCCCCACAGCGCGGCTTTTCCTTCACTTTTGGGCGCTTTGAGGGCGACTTGCTCCGCAAAACGCGCTAACTGGGTCAAGACTGTTTTAGATGCGCTGCCATCAAGTTGATGCAACACGATCAAAACATCAGTACTGCTTCGAACATCCGCATCCAGTCGTTGTGCCAAACGCTGCATGGCGGCGTCTTTTTCGGCGTTCGCGTTGGTGATTTTGCCTAATAAACCTGTTTCTTTGACGACCTCAGAGTCTTGCGCCGCTCTTGCCAAACGCTGCGCCAGTAGCTGCATGGATGTTTGGAAACGCTGCTGGTTACGCTGCTGCCAAGCTGCGTTTAACCTAGAAAATTGGTCTTTCCGCTTATCCAAAGACGTTGCCACAGCGTCCAGCAAACGCCCTTCTTGCACCCAGCAGCGAGTAAAGGCATCTAATAAGAGAACATCTTTGATGCATTTCGCTTGCGATACTCTGGCTTTCCAGCGCACCAGCTCAGCTTGAGCATGCTCAGGCGTCTGAATGTCGCCGACTTGGTTCAGCAAAACCACCACCGGCTTGCCAATCAAATCCAGCACCTTCAGTTCAGCGTCTAAATAAGCGACATCAGCGGAGTTTTCGGAGGCGTTGACGAGGTACAGCACCACATCCGACTCGTCCAAAATATGCCGCACCGCCCGCTGGCTGTACCAAAAAGC
>JBEGUP010000303.1:0-2738 GCA_041178825.1 Pseudomonadota bacterium
ATGCCGAGCGTTTTGGGCTGTCGCAATTGCATCAATTGCGCGGTCGTGTCGGGCGTGGCGCGGCGGCCTCGGTGTGTGTGCTGTTGTATTCGACCGGAGATGCAAAGCGTTTGGGCGAAACTGCCCGAGCACGGCTCAAAGCGATGGTTGAGACCAACGATGGCTTTGAAATTGCACGGCGAGATTTGGAGATTCGCGGTCCTGGCGAGTTTTTGGGGGCTCGGCAATCGGGCGCTGCGCTGCTGCGTTTTGCTGATTTGGCAACGGATGCTGAGTTGTTGGATTGGGCGCGCCAGTGTGCGCCAGTGATGCTAGACAAGTTTCCTGATTTGGCGCAGAAGCATGTGAAACGCTGGTTGGGCGGAAAAGCAGAGTATTTAAAAGCTTGATGGCAATTTGGGCGTAAAGTGATACTGGGCTGGGTAAACTATTGCTATCCATAGTTTTCAAACCTCCCATGCTCGACATTCTGGCCATCACCGGCCCTATCTACATCACCATCCTCATCGGGTATTTGACAACGCGGAAAGGCATATTTGCAAAGCCGGATATGCGGGTGTTTGGCAAATTCGTGTTCAATTTAGCGCTGCCAGCCATGCTGTTCAATGCGGTGTCACAACGAAAAATCGGTGACATTTTTAACGGCAACTATGTTTTGGTGTACTTGCTAGGGTCATTGCTAACTTTGCTGTTAGGTTGGTTGTGGTGCCGCCGATTTGCGAAGATGGACAGCCTGAGCAGCACGTTTTATGTCATGGGCATGACCTGCTCAAACAGTGGCTTTGTTGGATTTCCGATTTTAGTGCTCATCATGGCGCCAGTGGCTGGCGTGGCTTTGGCGATGAATATGATTGTTGAAAACTTCGTCATCATTCCCTTTTTATTGGCACTGGCGGATCGTAGTCAAAACAAATCGGCATCATGGTTGCAAGCGGTAGCCGAATCTTTGATGAAATTAATCACCAACCCATTAGTGATAGGCTTGGTGCTAGGTAGCTTGTTCTCGCTAAGTGAATGGCAGATGCCTGCGGCCATTTCTCGGGTGATTAATTTGTTTGCAATGTCCAGCAGCGCTTTGTCATTGTTCGTGATTGGCGGGACTTTGGTGGGGTTGCCGCTCAAGGGTTTGAGTCGGCACGTTTTACCCATCACTGTTGGCAAGTTACTGGTTCATCCCTTGGCGATGTTTGTCGTCATGGCTTTGTTGACATGGCTTGGATTGCCTCCATTAGATGCGCCTGTACGCGCTGCAGCTTTGCTCATGGCCGCCATGCCGATGATGGGGACTTATATCGTCTTGGCGCAAATCTACGGAAAAGAAGACATCAGCGCTGCGGCATTGTTGATAACGACAGCCACTTCGTTTTTCACGCTCAGCGCTTTGCTATGGCTACTTAAACCTACATTGACATGACCCATCAAACATGACACATCGCACCTACAATTTTTCAACCGCTCATGCAACTCTGCAAGGTCACGTCGATAGCCCATTGTTACCGGGCCTGTCAACAGCCATCATCAAAGACGGGCAGTTGATAAATAGCTTTTGTACAGGGTTTGCAGACATTGAGCGTGGCGAAGCTCTGCGCCCAGACCACATTCACCGCGCGTATTCTTGCACCAAGTTGATGACCAGCGTGCTGGTGATGCTGCTTGTAGACCAAGGTTATTTCGCGCTGGATGATGAGGTAAAAAAATGGTTGCCTGCTTTTGGTAAGTTGCGCGTTTTGCGCGAAGGCGCGACACGTTTAGACGACACCGTTTCGCTGGAAACCGATATTACGATTCGTCATTTGCTGAGTCATCAAGCGGGATTTAGCCACGGGGTGTTTGACCCTGATACCTTGATTTATAGCGCCTATGCAGCTGCGGGTGTGCGCAAACCTGACAGCACGCTGGCGCAGCTGATGGACCAAATGGCATCGCTGCCACTGATTTACCAGCCCGGGGCGAGTTGGCAATATTCAATGGCAACTGATGTGGTGGGGCGTTTGGTTGAAATCGTCACGGGGCAAACCATGGCAGAGGCGTTCAAAACGCGCTTGTTTGAGCCGTTGGGCATGATTGACACGGCATATTTGCTGCGAGAGGATCAAATCCCCCGTTTAGCACCGCTGTACGCCGGCCATCCCATGACCGCGACCAAGCCTGGCTTGCATCGTTTAGACAATATGCCTTGGGCAGATGCTTTTATCAAACCCGTGCCGCGCCAAGCAGCGAGCAGCGGTTTGGTGACGACGCAAGCTGATTTGTTGGCATTGCTGTCGCAGCTTTTGCCCGGGCATGGCAAATTGCTCAAACCAGAGACGCTGGCAGAGCTGTTTCGCGACCAACTGCCCGCTAATCGCAGCTTGCAGTTTGCGCAAAGCGGCCAGATGCATATTCCCGATGGACCAGTGCCGAGCTTGGGATTCAGCCTGTGTGGTGCGGTCACGCGTGCCAGTTCAGACTTCCAACCCAACACGCCTGTGGGCGAGGTGCAGTGGGGTGGTTTGGCGGGGCCGCACTGGTGGATTTCACCCAAGACGGGGACTGCAGGCGTGCTGATGACGCAGCGCTTCATGGGCTTTTGGAATCCGTTTTGGTTTGAATACAAGCAACACATACATGCAGCCTTGCAAGCTTAATTGAACACTGAGGAATAAGATCAGTCATGAGTAGACTAGGCCACACCCGCGACAAAATGTACAAAGCCGTTGCGCGCCAGTTGCATGGCGTGGTGCCCTGCTGGGTCTGTG
>JBEGUP010000304.1:0-2721 GCA_041178825.1 Pseudomonadota bacterium
TTTACAGACAGTATTCCTTTGGCGGCACTGTTTTTTAAAGCGTTAATGACGGTTTTCCCTTCACTGTTTCCAGAGCAGTTCCATTATTTTGGCTGGTGGATAGGTTTTGTGTTTATTACGCAAGCATTGGCAGCTACTTTGCTGATACGCACCTTGGGTGCTAAACGTCTTTGCGCGACTTTATTGGTTGTTATTTTTGTACTGACATGGCCAGTGCTACATGTGCGTTACAGCCATGCAGCGCTGATGTTGCACAGCATCTTGCTTTTAGGCTTAGCCTTGTATTTTTTAGGTGTTCAGCAAACGTGGCGCAGCAGTTATGTATCAGCTGCCTTCATTACATTGCACGTTGTCTCGCTTCTGGTGCACCCCTACTTTTTGCCATTCACCTTTGGTTTGTATGTGGCATTTATGGCGGACAGCGCTCTCAAACAAGGCCAATGGTTAAGGCAGCTGATGCGTTTGCTTGTTTTGTTTGCCGTGTTGATAGCCATTGCCTTCTTGATGGGTTATTTTGGACGCAGCACTTTCAGAGGTGGCTATGGCGACGCCTTTCACTTTAATCTAGCAGCACCGTTTTGTGGAGACAGCAAGCTTATTCCATGCGGCTATGGGGAGCCCATCGCGCGCTTTGAAGGGTATAACTATTTTGGCGCAGGGTTGATTGTTTTGCTACCCATTGCAATCCTTATGTTTTGGCGTGACATGATTGCTTTTCCTAGACGCCACCCCGCACTCTGCACCGTTCTCGTGGGACTATTCTTATATGCTGTCACCAACCAAGCTTGGCTGGGTTCTCAATTGCTTTTTTATTTCCCTTTGCCATCTTGGGTCACTTGGTTAACAGGCGCCTTTCGCGTGGCAGGGCGTTTTTTCTGGCTGATTGGCTATTTGATACTCATCGCAACGTTGGTCGCGTTTTGTAAAAAACGACATTGGCTCATTGCCCCTCTGTTGTTCGCTGCACTCATTATTCAACTTGTTGATGTCAAGCCGCTTTTAAAGCACATCAAAACAGAAGCCGCAAAGCCCAGAGCGCTCAACTATGAAGAGTGGGCTCCCGTGATGGAGAAAATCGACAAAATCGTGATTTATCCTAATTTTGACTGCCCGATTGGTGACTTGCAATACTACACATGGATCATGCAGCTCGCCGGATACCACGGCAAATTACTTAACTCAGGCTATGTCTCCAGGGACAACAAAGACTGTTCTGCCAGTGAAAAAGCTATTCAAGAACCCTTCCAGGCACGGCATCTGTACGTCATATCTAACAGCACATACTACGAAACGCCTTTCACAAAATCTTATGTATTCCCAAAACCCATGCAACAAGCCATTGACAAGGGTGAGTGTGTCAAACGTCGGGAAAGCTTGATTTGCTTGCCCGGCAGCACCCCAGAGTTTTGGCGTAGCCTGTCGATGAATACTTACCCTGCAATGTTTGCCAATAAAAGCTTATTTTTATCCGGCCCAGAGCTGAACTCACAACTGGGCAAACCCAGCAAGGCAGGATTTGGCGCTCATCTAATTTCTGCTGACCCATCTACGCCAAACTACCTTAGTTTTGGGCCATCATTACCGTTACCTATAGGCACTTACAGCTACGCAATTACTTTCAACAGCAATGAAAAATTAGACAAACACGTTGGAAATTGGGATGTTGTGCTGCAGATGGGCGGCGCGGGGAATGAAAAGTCGCTGTTTAATGGCAAACTGATGGGAACATCCGGCGCAAATCAACACATCAAAGGGGAAATCACGATTCGTGCTGGCGAAGAAGCTATGCCGCTTGAAATTAGAACCTACTTTTTAGCTAAGGGCGATTTGCAGCTGGTTAGTATGTCATTGGTGAAGCTGCGCTGAGAATAAAGCCATAATGCCGCTATGACCGATCAGATTTTTCAACTTAACGCAACTCGCGCGACGCATCAGCCCAAAATTAGCTGCGTGATGCCCGCTTATAACGAAGCATTCAATTTAGGCCAAGTTGCACCACACGTCTTAGAAGCTTTGTTGGCGTTATCACCAGCTGTTGAACTGATTATTGTGAATGACGGCAGTCGTGACACCACAGCGCAAGTGCTTGATGACCTGTGCTCTCAGCACCCACAGCTGGTAGGTATTCATTTATCGCGAAATTTTGGCAAAGAGGCCGCCATCACGGCGGGACTAGAAAACGCAAAGGGTGATGTCGTCTTTATCATGGATGCTGATGGCCAACACCCCACCAATTTACTGCCTCAGATGCTACAAAAATGGCAGCAAGGTAGTGATGTAGTCTACGCCGTGCGTAAAAACCGAGATGACCAATCTTGGATGCACGTCACATTCACCAAATTCTTTTACAAGCTCATCAACTGGCGCAGCCGGGTGAAAATTCCAGCCAATGCCGGCGATTTTAGGTTGATGGACAGACAGGTGGTTGATGCTTTAGCCAGCATGGTTGAACGCAATCGTTTTATGAAAGGTTTGTACGCTTGGGTCGGATTCAATTGCACAGCGATTGATTATGAACCACTGCCACGCGCTGACGGAGAAAGCAACTTTGGCTTTCGTGGAGCAATGTCACTCGCCGTCACAGGCTTACTGGCGTTTTCGGTTGCGCCGCTGCGACTTGTCAGCTATTTCGGGCTGTTGTTGTCAATCGCGGCTCTTGGCTACGGTGCATGGGTGGTTTTTGATTACTTTTGGTTTGGTGCGGATACGCCAGGCTACGCC
>JBEGUP010000305.1:0-2704 GCA_041178825.1 Pseudomonadota bacterium
CAATCGAAGCAAGGGCGCACTCATCGTGTCTGCTAAAACAAAGCCTGCTGCGATCGCCGCTAAAACAACCAGTAGCATGGTGATACTCAAGGTGGCGCTATAAATTTTGCGCAGACCCGTTCGCCCAAGCGCCAGAGTTTCATAGTCTTTACTGCCTTGGGCTACTTGCAAAGCCCATTGCGCGACTTGGGGTGAAACGGCTTGGCTAAGCTGAACATAGATGGGCGTATTCGATTGGCTAGAATTGTTAATTTCAAGTAGGGCTTTAGGAATCAATACGACAGCTCGTAAATTGAGTCGTTCAGGCCCCAAGTTATCAGTGCTAGGAACGGATTCAATCTGGGAAAAAGTACCCGTACGTTTAAGGGTTTGAAAATCAGCGCCAACAGGTGTATCGGTTAACAAACCTTTGCTTGATAAATTGCCTGTGCTTGCGAGGATCCGGGCATCATGGTTGAAAAACATGACATCCACTTCGCCGAACTGTGCGCGTATGCGTTGTGCTTGTTCACCATAGCCTGACTCGGTACTCACGGTCACAGCAGCCGTTCTAGTTTTTTGAATTAATGTTTGAAGCTGTGAATTGATGGCTGCTCTAGAGAGCTCTAGACCAGCGTCCAAAGCTTTATCAACCTTCACATTGAACCAGCTATCAATGGATTGACTTAAAAAAAGCACACTAACTAAATAAACCAACAAGCCTGGAACTAAGCCCAGCAAAGCGAAAGCACTGGCAAACTTAAGTGTTAACCGTGCTCCAAAACGAGCTTTTCGCAGGCGTATTAGTAAGCGCGACAGCAACGATAGCACCACGATGCTCAGCGCCACAATGATGGCAATATTTAGCCACAATAAAGTGTTGTATTGCTCGGCCCACGCGCGATTATTACCAGCCGCCGCGGCCAAGGAAAGGATGGCGACTAACACGCTAATGACGGACATAACAATAGCAATGGGCGCTAAGCTGGTGCTCTTATGCAGCCAGATTTTGAGCGCAGGTCGGATAGATTTAAAAGGCATTGAACGCAACGGCTATCCTACTTCGGCGCAACGGGCACCATGGCTGACACAGGCGCTGCTGATACGAATACGTGTTGTAGGGTGCCACTGTCTAGTGCCCAATCATTATTGGTAATGGCGTTAATTTGAAAAGGTTTGGGCAGCTGCGAGGTATCAAGCCGAAGACGAACTGACAATTCATATTTTTGATTGGCTTCTAGTTCGCTTGATTGAACCAGGCTATCACGGCGAATTTTGCGCAAATTATTAAGTGCTGCGTCTAATGAATTAAATGTTTGTGCGAAACGAGCCTCACTGATGTTGGGGGTTGTAGCGCTGCTTACTCGCCATTGCTGCGTGAGTGGGTTGTGACTAAAACGCCAATACAGCTGACCTTGAGCCAAGCGTTGGTCGCGCCAGTACCAGCGAGGGCGATTCATGCGCCAGTCAAGTACAAAATATAAAGGGGTAGAGCGTGCCAGTTCAGCTAAACGATTGGGCAGATCGACTTTAAATTCGGCCTGTAAATCCCACCCTGTAGCATTTACATTCGGGATTAGGTTGACAGTATTACCCACTAAGCCTGCGCCGCTCGCTTGGGCGATCGCTGCTGGCGCAGCAAGCCACAGGGCAGCTGCGAAAATGGTCGTACTAAGTTGCTTTACGAAGCAGCGCATAGTAAAAACCATCGTGGTCGGCATTTGGAAACCCAGCATATTGAGATTGTGCAAGATTGTGCGCGGTTTGTGGTGAGTTGTTCGCTTTTAAAGGTAAGCAGTGTCCGTAACTGGGCAGCAAGCTTGCGTTCTCATGTTGCTTTAAAAAATGTGCAACTTGTTGCTCGCCTTCAGCTTTAAATACGGAGCAAGTGACGTAAAGCATTAACCCACCTGGAGCCAAGCATGGCCAAAGCGAAGCCAGCAAAGCGGCTTGTTGATCGGTCAGCGAGGCAATATCACTGGCTCGCCTAAGCCAGCGGCTATCGGGATGGCGACGCACAACACCGCTGGCACTACAAGGGGCATCTAAAACAATGCGGTCGAATAATTGACCATCCCACCATTTGTCGGTTTGATTGGCATTGGCTGTTTTTAACTCAATTAACGGTTGCGCCGTATGAGGAACATCGCTTGTAAATGTTCCTGCCAATCGCTGCATGGTTTGACGAATTTTGTCTAAACGCAGTGGATCGTTATCCAGCGCTGTCATTGTGACATTGGCTCGTTCCAAAATGTGCGCTGTTTTACCGCCAGGCGCGGCGCAGGCATCCAGCACACGGTGACCATCATGCACGTCGATTAATTCTACACAATACTGAGCTGCTAAATCCTGCACGCTGTACCAGCCTTGTGCAAAATTTGGGATATTTTCTACAGGCATGGCTTTTTCCAAAACCAAAGCATTGGGTAGACCTGGGATGAGCTGCGCGGCGATGCCGTGGCTTGCTAAGTGCTCCCGTGCCTGCTCAGCGCTGTGAACCCGTGCATTCGCACGCAGTGCCATAACAGGCGGGCGATTATTGCCTAGCAGCAGTTCCTGCCATTGTTGCGGGTAATCTTTTTTCAGTCGTTCAATCCACCATGGTTGATGGTTCCACGCCGCTTGTGGGTAGCGCATGGCCGCTTCATTGCGCTGCGTTTGCTCGCGCAAATAGGTGCGCAGCACGCCATTGACAAACCCCGCCACAATTTGCGTGTTGTGATTG
>JBEGUP010000306.1:0-2700 GCA_041178825.1 Pseudomonadota bacterium
CGCAAACGCCGTCTTCTCACCGCTCACCGCACGAACGCCAACACCTTGGTCGATACTGAAGCTGCCGGTTTTGACGATGCCTTCTTCCAAGCTCCAGCCCTCAGAGCGGGTATATTGGAAGTACAAATCAGCGTCATCCACCTTGTGTGCTTTGATTTCATTCAAAGCTTTTGCCAAGTGCGATTCGGTCAACCCAAACGGCGTTAACAGCAGCTTTTTGGCGATGGCGATACGCTGCTCGGTCGGTTCAGTTTGCGGGGCAGGTCGCTTGGTTTGCAGCAGCGTTTGCTCGGCGCTGAGATTTGAAGAGCTGGACGATTTTAGAGAGAGTGCATTAAAGGTCATGCCTACATTGTAGGCATCCCAAGGCATCGTGCAGAATACCCGCATGATTGCAAGCATTCAACAAACTATAGTTTTTTTACTTTTAGCTGGCTTAGGCGCATGGAGTTGGTTCGTCTCGCCCGATTATTCGCGTATTTACATAGGTTTTTTGACTATAGCCAGCGTATATATTGCCTACGTAGCTATATTATTTATAGTCATTCAATACTTAAATCGCAACGATTCGCAACCCCGTTCGACGATGTGGACATTATTTCAAGCTTTTGTGCGTGAAGCCAGCACAGCGCCGGCTGTGTTTTTATGGCGGCAACCGTTTCGAACGCAGGCTATTTCAGACGCTTTGCAGCCATCTGGCAAAGCCGGTGTGGTGTTTATTCACGGCTTTTTTTGCAACCGCGCTTTTTGGTCACCTTGGATGCGGCAGCTTCAATCGCAAAACCGAGCTTTTGCATCCGTCACCCTAGAGCCCGCTTTTGGCTCGATTGATGATTACGCCGTCATCGTCGAAGCGGCCGTCGCGAAAGTCACCCAAGCCACAGGGCAAGCACCCACGCTGATTTGCCACAGCATGGGCGGGTTAGCGGCGCGGGCTTGGTTGCGCTCAAACGCCGCTAACGATAACCGCGTCAAACGCATCATCACCATAGGTTCGCCGCACTTTGGCACGGCTTTGTCAACTGAAAAAGCGCTTTTACCCTTTATTAACACCCACCAAATGCAACGTCTAGGTGCGTGGACCCAGCAATTGGCCAAAGACGAACCAGCTTCCCGATACGCCAAATTCACCTGCTGGTACAGCAACTGCGACAACATCGTCGTGCCTACATCCACCGCCATGTTGCCGGGTGCTGACAACCGTTTTGTGACGGCGCAAGGGCATGTGAGTATGGCGTTTAGCCAACGGGTGATGCAGGAATCATTGGCTTTACTGGATGATTAGTTGAATAAACAGACCTAGGTTCGCCCTATTGACGAGGCGTATTTAGCGGGTTATAGTAAACATTACCGACCGGTCGGTAACTTATACTTAATCCACATGACCACTCCTACTTCGTCATCATCTTCGTCACTTTCGTCGCCTAGTCCCCAACAACTGGCCGAAGCTGTCAGCCAAGCCATGCTCGCCAAAGACCGTGTTGCACAAGACTTAAATATCCAGCTTGTGTACGTAGGTGCAGGCGCTGCCAGCATGACCATGACCGTGCAAGAGCGCATGTTGAATGGTTTTGCGATTTGCCACGGCGGTTACATCACGATTTTGGCGGACACAGCTTTTGCCTACGCTTGTAATTCGTACAACGATGTGACGGTGGCCTCGTCGCTGGGTATCGAGTTCATCGCAGCGGTGCAAGGCGGCGATGTGCTGACCGCGAAAGCCACCGAAATCAGCTTGGCTGGGCGCACGGGTTTGTATGACATTGATGTGACCAACCAAGTCGGCAAACGCGTGGCTGTGATGCGCGGGCGCTCGTATCGGCTCAAAGACAAAAAGATGTTTGCTATATAAAAATTAAAGCAAATAGGAGACAAAATGCCCGTTAAATTCCCTGCCCCAAACGATTTAGAACCGATTGAACGCGCTAGCAAAGACGAGTTGCAAGCCTTGCAACTAACACGCTTGAAGCAGACCTTGCAGCACGCCTATGCCAACGTCCCGCATTACAAACAAGCGTTTGACGCTGCTGGCGTTCACCCTAGTGACCTCAAAACACTAGCTGATTTGAGCAAATTCCCCTTCACCACCAAGCACGACCTGCGTGCTAATTACCCGTTCGGCATGTTTGCCGTGCCGCGCGAGCAGGTGGCGCGTATCCATGCATCTTCGGGCACGACCGGCAAACCAACGGTGGTGGGTTACACGCTGATGGATATCGACACTTGGGCGAATCTGGTGGCGCGGTCGATTCGTGCCGCAGGCGCGCGGGCGGGTGATTTGGTGCATGTGGCTTACGGCTACGGATTGTTTACGGGCGGCTTAGGTGCGCATTACGGCGTGGAGCGGGCAGGTTGCACCGTCATCCCGATGTCGGGCGGGCAGACTGAGAAGCAGGTGCAGCTGATCACCGACTTTCAGCCCAGCATCATCATGTGCACGCCCAGCTACATGCAGGTGGTGATCGAGGAGTTTGAACGGCAAGGCCTGGATGCCAAAGCCTCCAGCCTGAAACTCGGCATCTTCGGCGCTGAACCTTGGACAGAGGCGATGCGCCACGAGATTGAAACCAATGCGGGCATAGACGCGGTGGATATCTATGGTTTGTCCGAAGTGATGGGGCCGGGCGTGGCCAGCGAATGCATTGAAAGCAAAGACGGCCCTGTGATCTGGGAAGACCATTTTTACCCCGAAATCATCGA
>JBEGUP010000307.1:0-2690 GCA_041178825.1 Pseudomonadota bacterium
ATGGCGGGTTTTGGAGCTGTTATCGGCCCAGTTGCGCTGGCGTGGGGGTTGCAGCGCACCAGCGGCACCAGTGCGTCCTTGATGCTGACTTTGGAGGCGCTTTTCACTGTCGTGCTGGCGTGGCGTTTGTATGGTGAAAGCATGGACAAAAGGGTTGCCACAGCCATGTTGCTGTTGCTGGCTGGTGGCATCGCGCTGGTGGCTGAGCAAGGTTTGGCTGGCAATACACAATTATTAGGTTTACTCGCTGTTTTGGTTGCTACCGCAGCTTGGGGTTTGGACAACACCTTGTCGCGTGGTGTTGCCGAGCGTGACCCTGCGCAGGTGGTGATTGTCAAATCGGCCTTGGGTGCAAGCGCATCAGCCGTGCTCGCTTTGCTATTCGGCGAGTCGCTGCCCACGTTGACTGCCACACTCGCGCTTTTTACAATTGGTGCAATCGGTTATGGCTTGAGTTTGCGTTTCTATCTTTTGGCGCAACGTGCGTTTGGCGCGGCTCGAACGGGCTCAGTCTTTGCCTTCGCCCCATTCATTGGTGCGATGGGCGCTTTTGCATTTGGGGACAGATCCATGGGTTGGATCATGTTGATTGCAGGCGTTTTGATGCTGGCAGGCGTGGCCTTGCATTTGATGGAATCACACAGTCACCCACATACACACGAAGTTTTAGAGCATGAACATGCGCACAGCCATGACCCTAAACAGGCTGATGGCCATCACTTGCATACGCATGACGTGCTACCAAAAGGTATGCATAGTCACCCACATAAACATAACCCTATGCAGCACGCGCACCCGCATGTACCAGATGCGCATCATGGGCATGCGCACTAGCAATTTTTAGCCTCAAATTGGCACTTATCCGGCGTATTTACTGCCTAAGCAGCTATAAAATTAATAGCAAAATAAGCAATGAATGGCTTTAAAAATTAAGCTTAACCCTAAGCTTTAACCCTCAGCGTTGATCGGCCACCGTCGACGCTAAGAATTTGCCCAGTCATCCAACTGGTTTCATCAGACAACAAAAATGCAGTTAGCGATGCGATATCTTCGGGTGTTCCAATCCGTTCGAGTGCGTGCATATCGGCAATGGCCTCTGCCATTTTCACGTTGGAAACTATACCTTGTGCAAGTGGCGTGTTCGTCAATGACGGCGCAATAGCGTTGACACGAATCTTTGGCGCGAGCTCTGCAGCCAGCGACAGCGTTAAACCGTTAATAGCGCCTTTTGCCAAGCCAATAGAGGCATGCATGGCAAAACCCTGAACCGCAGCGACGCTGGAATACAGCACGACAGATGCAGTGTTTGAACTCTTTTTCAGCGCTGGCAAACTGGCTTGGACGGCCAGCGCTGCACCCATGGCGTTGACCCGAAAGTCGTTGATGAAATCGTTTTCCGTCAAACGACTGATACTGCGCAAATTGATAGTGCCAACGGCATAAACCAAGCCATCTAAACTATCACCAGCCTGCGCAGCTACTCTGGCAAAAACGGCGGAATCGTTCACATCACCCACCGTGAATGTTGCCCCAAGCTCATGGGCAACGGCAGTTAGTCGATCTTCATCACGCCCAACCAAATGCAAATTGTGACCTTTGCTGTGCAAAATCCGCCCCGTCGCCGCGCCGATACCACCCGAACCACCGTAAATTAGAATCTTTTTTGACATTTTTTTTGCTCGTAATTTGTTGATTTTTTTTCATTAACAATTTTATCCTGCTACATTTACCCACAGTGCCAGCCCAGTTATCTGACTGTTATCAGTTCGGTCCTATTTTTTATCGGTCGATAACTTTGAGCTAAATCTGCAGCTAATTTAAAGGCCTGAGTTGCCATCATCGGCTCAAGCAATGTTACGAGGGACTCAAACATGGTTGCAAAAAACACAATTTGCCTTTGGTACAACGGTGATGCTGAAGAAGCCGCGCACTTTTATGCGAAAACCTTCCCAGACAGCTCGGTGGGGCGTGTCATGCGCGCACCTGGCGACTACCCTGCCGGCAAGCAAGGCGCGGTGTTGACCGTGGAATTTGTCGTTTGCGGCGTACCCTGTTTAGGCCTCAATGGCGGGCCTGGCGTGCCGCACTCAGACGCGTTTTCGTTCCAAATCTCTACCGAAGACCAAGCTGAAACCGATAGGTTGTGGAACGCCATCGTGAGCAATGGCGGCGCTACGAGCGCCTGCGGTTGGTGCAAAGACCGCTGGGGCTTGTCATGGCAAATCACCCCACGCGTGTTGATGGAAGCCATCACACATCCAGACCCAGCCGTCGCCAAGCGCGCGTTCACAGCCATGATGGATATGGTCAAAATTGACGTGGCGGCGATTGAAGCAGCGGTACGTGGGTAAGGAATGACGAAGCATTATTCAAAATTTTCGACTGCAAACGAATACTTTTTAATGAGTTTGAGATGATTATGTAGGCTTAGTTTTGAATACTAAATAGTAATAAATATGACTGTAACCAGCGTATTTAATGCCTTAGATGCTATGTTATTTAAATTATTATTTTTGATATTAGAAATAAACTCTGATGACAAATATGCTAACTTGTTCTTAAAGATAGCAGGTTAAAACATTGCTTAGGATGCATGAAACATTCGGCTGGAACCCTTGCTGATGTAACTACGCATCTATGATTTACATCAAAATCTTCTAACGGCAAGCTTCCTTTTAGTCCTTGCCGTT
>JBEGUP010000308.1:0-4762 GCA_041178825.1 Pseudomonadota bacterium
TCGGATCATGTTGCAAAGTCTTTGGCTTGTGGTTATCAAGCAGGACGGAAACTGAAGGAATCTGGATTATGCAGGCAAGAAGCCTTCAATCGACAAATAACGCTCTCCTGTGTCGTAGTTAAAGCCCAACACGGTCGCACCAGCTGGCAAATCAGGCAGTTTTTGAGCAATCGCCGCCAAAGTCGCGCCTGATGAAATGCCAACCAAGATGCCCTCTTCAGCAGCACAACGTCTAGCCATCTCACGGGCGGGTTCGGCTTCGACCTGAATCACACCATCGAGCAAGTCGATATGCAAGTTTTTAGGAATGAAGCCTGCGCCAATGCCCTGAATCGGGTGAGGAGACGGCGCGCCGCCAGAAATCACCGGAGATGCCGCTGGCTCCACGGCAAAAACCTTGAGATTTGGCCATTTGGCTTTGAGCACTTGGGCGCAACCCGTCAAATGTCCGCCTGTGCCCACGCCGGTGATAAGCGCATCAATGCCATTGGGAAAGTCCGCCAAAATCTCTTGCGCCGTGGTGCGAACGTGGGCATCAATATTGGCTGCGTTTTCGAACTGCTGCGGAATCCAAGCGTTTGGCGTCGCGGCGGCCAGCTCTTGCGCCCGAGCAATCGCGCCCTTCATGCCTTTTTCGCGCGGCGTGAGGTCAAAACTCGCGCCATAAGCCAGCATCAAACGGCGGCGTTCAATCGACATGCTGTCTGGCATCACCAAAATCAATTTATAGCCTTTAACCGCAGCGACCATGGCCAAACCGACGCCCGTGTTGCCGGATGTTGGCTCAATGATCGTTGAGCCAGCTTTCAACTCGCCACTTTTCTCAGCTGCTTCCACCATAGACAAAGCAATGCGGTCTTTGATAGAACCGCCCGGGTTACTGCGCTCAGACTTGATCCACACGTTATGCCCTGCTCCAAACAAGCGGTTGATGCGGACGTGCGGCGTGTTGCCTATGGTTTGCAGAATGTTTTCAGCTTTCATTTACTTAACTCCTTAAGTGCTCTTTATATGTTCAACATGTGCCAAGAGCGAGCGTTTCGCCACTGGCCACAAATGCGGGGAAACGTCATCGTACGCTTGTGCCACCCAATCATCCAAACTCCCATCTGGATACGCATGCATCACGGCGGCTATTTTGGCTTCACGGCTTAAACGATGCTTTTTCAGGTGCAAAATGACCGCTTCAGCTTGATCTAAAACGTAGCCATGAGCTGGCAATATCTGCTTGATATTGTATTGTTGACACAGTTCAGTCAATCGGTCTAACGAATCCAAATAATCACCCATGTGGCCATCTGGCGGATTAATCACCGTGGTGCTGCCGTTCAAGATGTGGTCGCCGCTGAGCAGCAAGCCATCTTCCACCAATGCGAGGCAGACATGATTTTCGGCATGTCCAGGTGTATGAATAACCTCTATCGTTGTACTCAAATGCGGCAGTGAGGCTGATATTAATTGCCTAATCTGCTCTTTATTTTGTAGCGTTTTATCAGGTGAAAAATAGGAGTTGCTACTGGCATGTTCACCGCTAGGAATACCATAAATCGAGGGCTGCCCAAGCGCAGATTTACCGCACAAGGCCTGCAAAGGCTTAGCGCCCGGTGAATGATCTGAATGCGAATGCGTGCAAATGATCATGCGAATATCACCCTGCGTCGCATCAAACAAGCGCTGAATATGCGCGGCATCGTTGGGGCCCGGATCGACCACGATATAACCGGTATCTTCTGTGCCGATGATGTAACTGTTCGTCCCAGGCCCGGTCATCATGCCCGGATTGGGTGCGGTCAAACGCATCACATTTTTGAGCAAAGGGACTGGTTTTTCGTGCTGCCACGGTGCGGTTGCCAGCAAAGTTGCAGCGTCAATTAGTTGGTTTTCTCTAGCCATACCAGCATTATTGACCAAGTTACAATAACTTTTATGAAAGCAGTCATACTTGCCGGTGGATTAGGCACACGCATCAGCGAAGAGTCCACAACCCGTCCGAAACCGATGATTGAGATTGGTGGCAAGCCCATTTTGTGGCACATCATGAAAATGTATTCGGCGCATGGCATCAATGAATTCGTCATTTGCTGCGGCTACAAGGGCTATGTCATCAAAGAG
The DNA here is from genome assembly GCA_041178825.1 of Pseudomonadota bacterium. Lineage (GTDB taxonomy): Bacteria > Pseudomonadota > Gammaproteobacteria > Burkholderiales > Burkholderiaceae_C > Aalborgiella. Next base: position 2,113 of record JBEGUP010000308.1, read on the forward strand.
TATTTTGCGAACTACTTTTTGCACATGTCTGACGTCACTTTTGACATGCAAGCCAACAAAATGGAAGTGCACCAGCGCTCGGCCGAGCCGTGGAAAGTCACACTCATCGACACGGGCGAATCAACCATGACGGGCGGTCGCTTGCGTCGCGTGGGTGAATACCTCAAAGACGAAGAGGCTTTTTGCTTCACCTACGGCGACGGTGTGTCGGACATTGACATCACCGCGCTGCTGGCTTTTCACAAGAAACACGGCAAACAAGCCACGATTACCTCAATCACCCCGCCTGGCCGCTACGGTGCGCTGACAACGGATGGCAACAAGGTTCTCGGTTTTTCTGAAAAGCCACCCGGTGACGGTAGCGCTTTCAACGGTGGCTTTTTCGTGCTGTCACCCAAAGTGATGGCCCAAATTTCTGGTGATGAAACCACGTGGGAAACCGATCCTCTGCAAAACTTGGCGAAAAGCGGCGAGCTGATGGCCTACCGACACGAGGGTTTTTGGCAACCGATGGATACGCTGCGTGAAAAGAATTTGCTAGAAAGCCTATGGGCTAGTGGAAAAGCGCCTTGGAAGGTGCTAGTGGAAAAGCGCCTTGGAAGGTCTGGGAATAGCGTTTTTTGCTATACTTTTAATAGCTGCTTAGGCAATAAATACGCCGGCTAGAGGCGTATTTATAACTCAAAAATTAAATTAACGCTGCATCCAACAATTCCACCCAATGCTTCACTGGCGTAGGTGTGCCGCTTTGCAAATGGGTGATACAGCCGATGTTGGCGGAGACGATGACTTCGGGGTTCATTTCGTTCAGATTGCCCAATTTTCTGTCACGTAATTGGTAGGCTATTTCTGGCTGCAAGACCGAATATGTGCCCGCTGAGCCGCAGCACAAATGCGCTTCGCAGCTGGCAACATTCATTTTGAAACCTAAATCGCCTAGATGCTTTTCAACGCCGCCACGCAGTTGCTGGCCGTGCTGCAGGGTGCAGGGCGGGTGAAAGGCGACTTGTTGTGCGTATTTGGCTTTGATGCCTTCGACAAGCTCAGGCCGAACGGAAAGAAGTGACTGCACCAAATCGGGTAACAATTCGCTCAAATCTTTGGTTAAGTCGCTGATTTTCTTGGCTTTTTCAGCGTATTGCGGATCATCTTGAAGGATGTGACCGTATTCTTTGACGGTCACACCGCAGCCAGAGGCGTTCATCACAATTGCCTCTACTTCGCCAGTTTCAACCAACGGCCACCAAGCATCGATATTGGTGCGCATGTGCGCTTTGCCGCCGTCTTGGTCGTTCAGGTGAAACTTCACCGCACCGCAACAGCCAGCTTTTGGCGCTGTCAGCGTTTGTATGCCGGCGGCATCCAACACGCGGCGGGTGGCGGCGTTGATGTTGGGGGACATGGACGGTTGCACGCAGCCTTCCAGCATCAGCACCTTACGAGTGTGTGAGCGAGTAGGAATTGAACCGACAACCTGTTTTGGAGGGACTTTGTTTTTCAACGAAGCGGGCAAAAGCGGTCGAACCAGTTGCCCCAACGCCATAGCAGGCGCGAACAGTGGCGATGGTAAGCCTTCCTTCAAAGCCCAGCGAACGGCTTTTTCGGATGTAGGACGTTCAACTTTAGCATCGACAATTTTGCGACCAATATCGACCAAATGACCGTAGTCGACGCCGCTGGGGCAGGTGGATTCGCAGTTGCGGCAGGTCAAGCAGCGGTCTAGGTGCAACTGGGTTTCGCGCGTTGGCTGCATGCCTTCTAGCACCTGCTTCATCAAGTAAATACGACCACGCGGGCCGTCAAGCTCGTTGCCCAACAGTTGGTAGGTGGGGCAAGTGGCCGTGCAAAAGCCGCAATGCACACATTTGCGCAAAATGGCTTCAGCGGCGTTACCGTCTGGCGTGTTTTTAAATTCTGGGGCGAGGTTGGTTTGCATAACGGGATTTGTAAAGTTTATCGCTTACATATCCGCAAACATGCGGCCACGATTGAAAATGCCGGCGGGGTCGAATTGCTTCTTCAAATCACGGTGGATACGATCTAAAGGAGCTTTAAGCGGGTTAAAAACAACTTTATTTTTAATGCTATTTTGGCCATTATCCGGCGTATTTGTTGCCTCAGCAGCTATAAATAATATAGCATTTCCACCAACACCATTCACCTGCTTACGGATGCGTTCCGCCTCGCTGTATGGCAGCTTTACCCAACGCTGTGCGCCGTGCCATTCGACCAAAGTATTTCCCAAATTCAAATCTGGTGCAGTGTCTGGCACGCTCAGCCGCCACAGACACTCATCGCCTTTCAGCTTGAAAAAATCCATGGTGTGCGAATTCTGATTTCGCAAAGCTTGCCAATCAGCAGCCACGGTGGCGTTGCCCGATGCGGCATTTTGTAGTTTTCCACCCATCTTTTTTACCGCAGCATCAACCGCAGCAACTGCGCCACGCAGACGCACATACAAAACGCCTTTGCCTGCTTCTTGAGTCCAGCAACTGGCATTCAAAGGCAAAGGCTGTGCAAAACCTTGAGCGACACCTCGGTGATCAACCCCAATGTGCCCATAGAACCCGCCATCAAACGGCTAAGGTCATAGCCGGCCACGTTTTTCATCACCGTGCCACCAAAGCGCAACTCTTCGCCTCTGCCGTTG
>JBEGUP010000309.1:0-2654 GCA_041178825.1 Pseudomonadota bacterium
ATTTGACTATTCAGTAAGTTTATTCTGCATGAATTAATACCTCTAGCCGACGTATTTATTGCCTAAGCAGCTATAAAAATAATAGCTGCTCAGGCAGAAAAATCAACCCCGAGCACGCCCACCCTTCTCAGCCCAAGTCCGCGTCCAGCGCAGTTGCATGACGCGCAGCATACCTAGCATGGCGATGGCGAGAACGGCGAAGACGATGAAACCCCACATGTACGTGCCGGTGTATTGTTTGGACAAGCCCATGGCATTTGGAACCAAGCCGCCACCTAGTGCGCCGATTTCGCCAATCATAGAGCCTGCCACCGCAGTGGACAAAGGCCAACGCAAGGGAACGAGCTGGAACAACGCGCCGTTACCTGCGCCTAGTGCCGCAAAGCACAGAATGATGAGCAAAGTGGTAAGCGCCAATGACGTGCCAGACAACCCCGTTAAAACCAAGGTGACGGCGATGGTGATGAGCACAATCGTCAAAGTATTTACCCCGCCCACGCGGTCAGATATCCAGCCACCCACCACGCGCAAGGCCGCGCCCATGAAAGCCGCTAGCATGGTCAATTGACCGGCTTGCACTTTGCTCACGGCAAATTGATCGTAGTAATAAGTCGGCAAAAACGTCGCCAAGCCAATGAATCCGCCAAATGTGACGGCGTAAATCAAGCTGAAAGCCCAGCCGTCTTTTTCAAACAAACAAGCGATGTGGTCTTTGAAAGAGGCGTGTTTGTCTAAATCTGGCGGCTCTTGGGCGAAAACGATCATCACGATCATGGGAATCAAAATACCTGCGGCGGCGATGCCATACACGGTTGTCCAACCGAAAGCCTGCGCCAAAGGCGGCGCAATCAACACCGACACTGCCGTGCCGACATTACCCGCACCGACCAAGCCCATCGCCAAACCTTTGTGTTTAGGCGGGAAAGAGCCGGAACCCAAGCTCAGCGCCACACCAAAACTCGCGCCCGCAATGCCCAACAGCACGCCCATGGCGAGTAAGTCGTTGAAATCATTGACGAAAAAGAAGCCGAACAACATGGCAACGCAGATCAAAGCCATCTCTACCAGCGTGGCGTTTTTGCGACCGATGTATTGGGACAAGATGCCCAAGGGGAACCGCATCAACGCGCCAGCGATGATGGGTACGGACAACATCAAACCTTTTTGAGCAGGGCTGAGCTGAAATGCCTCGGAGATAAACGGTGCCATCGCGCCATTGAGCACCCAAATGCAGCACGAAAACGCAAAGTAAAAGAACGCCGCAAACAACGTGGGTGAATGCCCGCTTTTTAAGAAACTACCGAAACTTGATGAATTACCCGACATGGTGCAAAGCCCTCTAAAAATTAACACATACCTCGTTTAAGCGAGATTCATGCCAATTTTTGGTGCAGTGCACCATTTCATCACTTTTTAAGCCGCCTGCTTCTCCACATGGCTTTGGCGGGTGTACAAAAAGTCGATCACCGCTTGGCGGTAGTTGGCATATTGAGGGTTTTTAACCAAGGCGACGCGGTCACGTGGACGGGGTAAATCTACCGTTAGGATTTCACCAATCGTTGCTGCTGGGCCATTGGTCAGCATGACGATTTTGTCGCTCAACAGCACCGCTTCGTCCACATCGTGCGTCACCATCACCACCGTGCTTTGGGTTTGCGCGACGATAGCTAAGAGTTCATCCTGCAATTTGGCACGGGTCAAGGCGTCCAATGCACCAAAAGGTTCATCCATCAACAACACTTTAGGTTCCATCGCCAGCGCGCGGGCGATGCCAACGCGTTGTTTCATGCCGCCAGAAATCTCGCCAGGGCGTTTTTGTGCAGCGGCGGTCAAACCTACCAATGCCAAAGCGGCATCTGTGCGGGCTTTGAGTTGGGTTTTGTTTTCTGATGGTGCACCGGCATTCTTGTCGCCTGCACCAAAAACGCGCTCAACACCCAAATAGACGTTTTCAAAACACGTCAACCACGGCAGCAGCGAGTGGTTTTGGAACACCACCGCGCGCTCAGGGCCTGGGCCTTTGATCTCGCGGTTGCCCAGCAACAGTGCGCCTTGAGTGGGTGTGGTCAAACCGGCAATCAGGTTGAGCAGCGTTGATTTACCGCAGCCCGAGTGACCAATCAGCGTCACAAACTCGCCTTTGGCAACTTGCAGGTTGACATTTTGCAGGGCGCAAAAGCTGCCTTTTTTGGTTTTGAAGGTTTGCTCAACACCAGTGATGTCGATGTATTTTTTGTTCAAGTCGTCAATCGTGCTCATGTGATTCTCCAGTTGACCGTTCGGGTTGAGCCTGTCGAAACCCTTCGACAGGCTCAGGGCGAACGGAAATTGTTTAACTTTTAATTTTTAACTTCTTCAAAGGTGAAAGCAGTGGCGAGTTTGACCAGCGCATACTCTAAAATCAAACCGACAATGCCAATCACAAAAATCGCGATGATGATGTTTTTGACATTCAGGTTGTTCCACTCATCCCAGACCCAAAAGCCAATGCCTACACCGCCTGTCAACATTTCTGCCGCCACAATCACCAGCCAAGCTGTGCCAACCGCCAAGCGCACACCGGTCAACATGTAAGGCAAGACGGACGGAAACAGGATTTTTGTCACAATCTTCCACTCTGACAGGTTCAACACCTTGGCCACATTCATGTAGTC
>JBEGUP010000310.1:0-2649 GCA_041178825.1 Pseudomonadota bacterium
ATAAATGTCAGTAAGTTTTTTAAGTAAATTTACAAATTCATCAGTCTATATTCATGCTTGATTTGCTTTGAATAATCAATGCACCAAAACAGGGAGAAAATCATGACAGGGTTCGCAATGGTGCAAAGTCGCGCAGTTTTGGGGCTAGATGCCCCGTCAGTCACGGTTGAGGTGCATTTAGCTAACGGCTTGCCCAGTTTTACTTTGGTGGGTTTGGCAGAAACAGAAGTGAAAGAGGCAAGGGAGCGCGTACGGTCTGCCTTGCAAAACTCTGGCTTAGATTTTCCTTCTAATAAGAGAATAACTGTTAATTTGGCCCCAGCCGACTTGCCTAAAGACTCTGGCCGCTTCGATTTACCTATTGCGCTGGGCATCTTGGCCGCCAGTGGGCAAATTGAAGCCTCTAAGCTCACAGACTTCGAATTCGCTGGCGAATTGTCCTTAGGCGGCGAGTTGCGACCTGTTCGCGGCGCTTTGGCGATGAGTTTGGCATTGCGCAAGATGGCAATTTGCCCCAAATTGGTGCTTCCCGAGGCCAGCGCCGCCGAAGCAGCCCTCGTGCCTGATGCCGTGGTCTACCGCGCTAGGCATTTGTTAGATGTTGTCGCGCAGTTTGTCCGTGATCCTGCATTAGAGCCCGTGGACGGCTGGAGCCAAGCGCTGTCAGAACCCATCAGCACTGAAGCCAATGTGTCCAAATATCTCGATTTTTTAGACGTCAAAGGCCAAGCCGGTGCGAAACGCGCTCTAGAAATAGCGGCGGCGGGCGGGCACAGCGCCTTGTTGGTGGGGCCGCCGGGCTCGGGGAAATCTATGTTGGCACAGCGGTTTGCGGGTCTTTTGCCACCCATGAATACCGATGAAGCCTTAGAAAGTGCAGCCATTGCATCGTTAGCTGGACGCTTCTTATTAGAGAACTGGGCCCAGCGCCCCACAAGAAGCCCGCACCATTCAGCCAGTGCAGTGGCCCTCGTTGGCGGTGGCTCACCACCTAGGCCGGGTGAAATCTCGCTCGCCCACAACGGGGTGTTGTTTTTAGACGAATTGCCAGAATTGCCCAGAGCCGCCCTTGAAGCCCTGCGCGAGCCATTAGAAACGGGGCAAATCACTATTTCCAGAGCCGCACGCAGAGCCGATTTCCCTGCGCGATTTCAATTGATGGCAGCCATGAACCCATGCCCATGCGGTTACTTGGGCGCAGTCATAGGCAGCACACCACGCTCTTGCCGCTGCTCGCCCGACCAAGTGTCGCGCTACCAAGGCAAGCTCAGCGGCCCGTTGCTGGATAGGATAGATTTGCACATCGACGTACCCACTTTGCCAGCAGCCGAGCTCATCAACGCCCCAGCAGGCGAATCCACCCAAAGCATTCGCGAGCGCTGTATTGCCGCCAGAAACCGCAGCTTGGTGCGTCAAAAAAAGCCCAACCACGCCCTGCAAGGCGTAGACATCGACACCCATGTGCTTTTGGATGATGGCGCAACCAAGTTTTTGAACGTCGCCGCCGCTCGCCTAGGCTGGTCGGCTCGCGCTACGCACCGCACCCTGAAAGTGGCTAGAACGATTGCTGACTTGGCTGGCTCAGAATTCACCCAAGTTACCCATGTGGCGGAAGCGATGCAGTATCGGCGGGCTTTGCGAAGTGCGATGTGAAAAAATTCCCCTTCTTCAGAAGGGGTGCCCGAAGGGCGGGGTAGCAATCCTCACTCGCAGCAACTACCCCGTCGCTTCGCGCCACCCCTTCAAATGAAGGGGAATTAAGGGTGTAAATTTACTATTAATTTAATAGCTACTCAGGCAACAAATATGCCGGCTGCAGGCATATTTATTCTCGATGCATCATGCGGCTACTGAGCTGCCACCAAACACCGCATATTGCCGCAGCGCTGGTGTGAACAAGCTGTAAAGCATCTTGGGATCAGACAAACTCACGGCGTCTAGCGCTGCCATGTGCTCTGCTGACAATTTAATGTCCAGCGCTGCGATGTTGTCGGCCACTTGTTCTACGCGACTCACCCCCATCAAAGTTGATGTCACATTAGAGCGGCCAAGTACCCAAGCGAGTGCCACGCGCGCGGGGCTTGGCCGGCTTCTTGGGCAATGCCTTTCAAAGCATCGACAATGCGCCAATTACGCTCCGTGAACAAGGTATCGCCAAACGGGTTTGCACCGTCTAATCGTTTGTCGTCGCTGGGTCGGTTTTCGCCCGTTTTTGCGGCATCGCGCGGCAAACCACCAGCTCTGGGCGCGGCGGCTTCAACCGTGCTGCGGTCGTATTTGCCGGTGAGTAAACCATAGGCTAATGGGCTCCACGGCATCAAGCCCATGCCAAATTCTGCGGCCAGTGGGATGTGCTCGTCTTCAATATCACGGTTGACCAGTGAATAAAAATACTGCATCGCAATTGGCCCTGGCAAACCACGTACCGCTGCCAGCGTTGCGACTTTGGCGACATACCAAGCGGGTGAGTTGGACATGCCCCAGTAGCGGATTTTGCCGCTGCGCACCAAGTTCGTCATGGTTTCCAGCAACTCTTCGGCGGGGGTGACAGAGTCCCAAACGTGCACCCAATACAGGTCGATAAAGTCAGTTCGCAATCTTTTAAGTGAGTCTTCTACCGCTTTAAAAACGTGTTTAGCGCCGTTTCCG
>JBEGUP010000311.1:0-2647 GCA_041178825.1 Pseudomonadota bacterium
AATTGCTACTGGTGATGCGCCCAACTTCTTCGACATCCAAACCTTTGATTTCAGCAATCTTTTTGGCCACAAAAGGCACGTAAGACGGGTTATTCGTCTTACCACGGTGGGGCATGGGGGCTAAATACGGGCTGTCGGTTTCTATCAACAACCGGTCCATAGGCACAAAAGCCGCCACATCACGCAAATCTTGCGCAGATTTGAAGGTCAAAATCCCCGAAAGCGAGATGTAAAACCCCAAATCCAGTGCCGCACGGGCGACTTCTGCCGTTTCGGTAAAGCAATGGAACACGCCGCCAGCAGATTTAGCACCCAAGTTCCCTTCGGTTTCGCCCTCTTCCTTCAAAATAGCAATCGTATCGGCAGACGATGCGCGGGTGTGAATCACCAAGGGCTTGCGCACATGCTGCGCCGTGTGGATGTGGGTGCGAAAGCGCTCACGCTGCCACTCCATATCGGCCACCGTGCGGTCGCCCAAGCGGAAGTAGTCCAATCCCGTCTCACCAATGCCCACCACACGCGGCAAGCCAGCGCGCTGCACCAAGTCGTCAAACGTCGGCTCCCGCAGCTCTTTGCCAGGCTCTGAGCTCGCTTCATTGTCCGGATGCACCCCCACAGTCGCCCAAAAGTTGTCATAGCTTGTCGCTAAGTTGTGAACCGATTCAAACTCCTCCATCGTCGTACAAATACACAAAGCCCGCGTCACCCGTGCCTCCGCCATCGCGGTGCGGATTTGCGGCAGCTGGGACATCAGCTCAGGGAAGACGAGGTGGCAATGGGAGTCGGTGAACATGGGAAATCGGGCGTTTTTTGAGAAAATGAGGGGTTTAGGGGTTAAATTTGGCTATAGCCGGCGTATTTATTGCCTAAGTAGCTACTTAATTGATAGTGAAATTGACATCAAAACACCCTCTAAATTTGTTTTAACGTCGGTATCAGTCACATGACAAACTTTCAAACCAAGTGCTTCAAGATATTGGTCGCGGGCTAGGTCGTATTCTTGTTTGTCATCATGTGAGCTGCCATCAATTTCTACGACCAAAGCTAGTTCATAACAGTAAAAATCAACTATGTAATTGCCAATAATGCGTTGTCTGTCAAAATCTAGGCCATTTAATTGGCCGTTTTTGACTGCACTCCAAAACAAGGCTTCACTTAAATTGCCAGCTTTGCGGAGTTCTTTTGCTCTTTGTTTCAGGGCGGGGTTGTAGGGTAGATGGTTGAGTTTTGGGGTTACGAAGTTAGCTGCTCCATCGCTAGTCGCCACAAATTCGGGTGCAGCTACCCCGTCGCTTCGCGCCACCCCTTCTGAAGAAGGGGAACGAATACCAAATGCAGAAAGTTCCCCTTCATTTGAAGGGGTGGCGCGTAGCGACGGGGTAGCGGTATTCATGTCTTCGTCACCATCATCACCCGCTGCGCACCACTCACCAGCGCTTCCAACATCAAGCCCGCATTAAACGGGTGCTCTACAGTTCGGGCTGTGGCGGACAGGGTTTTGTGCCATGCGGCTAGGGCCGTGTAGCTGGGCATCGCCGTCGGTAAATCGGAAGGTTTAAAAAAACGTGGCGCAGCGCCAGATTTGGCGGCCATGAGGTCGTGGCAGAGCTTTTGTTGGGCGTCTAGCAGGTCAGCGGGTAGCCAGTTGGATACGAAACCGACGTCGCCCTTCGCCATGGCTTTGGGGAAGGATTGCCAATCAGACGGGTTGCGGCCGGAATTGGCGAAGTTCAGCGCATCGGCGGGGCGACCGCCGGCAGCGCGTAACAAAGGCTCGGCATCGGCTTTTTTGACGCCCTGCTCTGTCATCCAAGCCAAAGATTCAAATTCTTGCGGCCAAGTCAGCGTGTGGGTTAGGCAACGGCTGCGAATCGTCGGCAGCAATTGGTGCGCGGCTTCTGAGGCTAGGACGAACTTTAAATCGCCTGGCGGTTCTTCCAGCGTTTTGAGCAGCGCGTTGGCGGTGATGTGGTTCATGCGCTCCGCAGGGTAGACCAACATGGCTTTGCCGCGTCCGCGACCAGCGGTGCGCTGGGCGAATTCGACGGCGTCGCGCATGGCGTCGATGCGGATTTCTTTGCTGGGCTTGCGTTTTTTGTCGTCAATGTCGGCTTGCGCCTTCTCGCCAAGCGGCCAGCCGAGTTCAATCATCACCGTTTCGGGCATCAAAATGCAAAAGTCGGTATGGCTGCGCACATCAATGGCGTGGCAGCTGGTGCAGGTGTTGCAAGCGCCAGCTTCAGTGGACGCGTCGCAGAGCCATGCGCGAACCAGCGCTAAAGCCAGCTCATACTGTCCCAAACCTGACGGCCCTTGCAGTAGCCACGCATGGCCGCGTTGTTTGAGCAGATTCTGCGTTTGTGCAGTTATCCACGGTGCAGGTAGCGTAGTGACGACTTCTTCAGTTTCACTCATTCCAAAAAGCCTTTAGATTTAACCGCAGCCAGCACGTCTGCCCATACCGCTTCACGGCTTTGGTTGGCGTTGATTTTGGCGAAACGGGCTGGATTCTCGTCCATGCGCTTTTGGTAGCCAGCGGCGACTTGGCGGAAAAATTCGACAGGCTGGGCTTCGAATTTGTCGGGTACACGGGCACCAGCGAGGCGTTGGGCGGCGATTTCGGACGGGAGATCGAACCATATCGTCA
>JBEGUP010000312.1:0-4744 GCA_041178825.1 Pseudomonadota bacterium
CAATGATGGTGTAAATTTCATACTTAGCACCCACGTCAATGCCTCGTGTGGGTTCGTCCAAGATAAGCACTTCAGGGTTTGAAAACAACCATTTACTCAGTACAACTTTTTGCTGATTGCCACCCGATAAATTGATGGTGCGCGCAAACACGTTGGGGCTGCGAATGTTGAGCTTTTGGCGATAGTCTTCTGCCACCTTGAATTCAGCACCTTCGTCAATCACCATGTGGCTCGATACAGCTTCCAAGTTGGCTAGTGTGGTGTTCCAGGCAATGGTTTCGTCCAAAACCAAACCGTAGCCTTTGCGGTCTTCGGTGACATAAGCAATGCCATGGTTGATGGCTTTTTGTACGGTGCTAGTATCAATCACTTTGCCATGCAGAAGAACCTCGCCGCTGATGCCTTGGCCGTAAGTTCGTCCAAATACACTCATCGCCAGTTCAGTGCGTCCGGCTCCCATCAGCCCCGCAATGCCAACGATCTCGCCGCGCTTGACATGCAAGTCGACACCTTTGATGACTTTCCGGTCGGCGTGCACATCGTGATGCACTTGCCAGTTTTTAACCTCAAAAACGGTGTCGCCAATGTTGGGCGTGCGCTTGGGGTAGCGGTCGGCCATCTCACGGCCCACCATGTGTTTGATGACTTTATCTTCGCTAATTGATTCTTGGGCGCAATCAAGAGATGCCACCGTGGTGCCATCGCGCAACACAGTAATTGCATCTGCCACTTTTGAAATCTCGTTGAGTTTGTGCGAGATCAAAATACAGGCGATACCCTGACGTTTAAGCTCTAAAAGCAAATCTAGCAAGGCATCGCTGTCGGTTTCGTTCAAGCTCGCTGTAGGTTCGTCCAAAATCAAGAGCTTGACCTCTTTGGACAAGGCTTTGGCAATTTCGATCAGCTGTTGTTTGCCCACCCCTAAATTGGTGATCAGTGTGTTTGGGGATTCTTTCAAGCCTACCTTTTTAAGCAATACTTGGGTTTTGAGAAACGAAGTGTTCCAATCAATCACGCCGTACTTGGCTTGCTCGTTACCCAGAAAAATATTTTCAGTAATCGACAATAAGGGCACCAAGGCCAGCTCTTGGTGGATGATGATGATGCCTTTGTGCTCACTGTCAGCAATGCCTCTAAATCGACAGGGCTCGCCAAGAAATTTGATCTCACCTTCATAGTCGCCAGCGGGGTAAACGCCGCTGAGAACTTTCATTAAAGTTGATTTTCCAGCACCGTTTTCACCCACAATGGCATGAATTTGGCCAGCTTGCACCGTTAAATTGACATTGTTCAGCGCTTTGACGCTGTGGAATGCTTTGGTGATATCGCGCATTTCTAGAATGGGATCAGCCATATTGCCTCTTAGTCTCCGTTGTGTTTGTCATTGTTTTGCCTACATCGTATGACAATGCGCCCAGAATGTAAAAAGACTCTGCGCTTATCGGCACAGAGCCTTTGTTTGGACTTTCTTAATAGGGGATTGTCTTGGGCAGTTTTATTTCAATTGCTCTTCTTTGATGTAGCCGCTGCCTACCAAGACGGTCTTGTAGTTAGACAAATCCACGCTGACTGGCTTCAACAAGTAAGAAGGAACGACCTTGACCTTGTTGTTGTAAGTTTTTGTGTCGTTGATTTCCACTTTTTTGCCGCTCATCATGGCGTCAACCATGCCGGCGGTCACTTTGGCTAATTCACGCGTGTCTTTGAAAATCGTCGAGTATTGCTCTTTACGGATGATAGATTTGACAGATGGCACCTCAGCATCTTGACCACTCACAAATGGGTACGGCTGTGATGCACTACCGTATCCCACGCCCTTGAGTGAGGACAAAATACCGATGCTCAAACCATCATACGGCGACAGTACAGCATTAACTTTGGCTTTGCCGTAGTAGGCGCTCAGTAAGTTGTCCATGCGCGCTTGTGCGACAGCGCCGTCCCAGCGCAGAGTCGATACCTTGCTCATGCCGACTTGTTTGCTTTGTACGACCAGTTTGCCACTCTTGATATACGGGTCAAGCACAGACATCGCGCCATCGTAGAAGAAGAAAGCGTTGTTGTCATCGGCTGAACCACCAAAGAGTTCGATGTTGAAAGGGCCTTTGCCTTCTTTCAAGCCGAGCGCTTTTTCGAGCGACTGTGCTTGCAGCACGCCCACTTGGAAGTTGTCAAACGTCGCATAGTAGTCCACATTTTTGCTGCCGACGATCAAACGGTCATACGCCACAACTTTGATGCCTTTGTCGGCCGCTTTTTGCAGTGCGTTAGACAGGGTTGAGCCGTCAATCGCTGCAATCACCAAAACCTTCACACCTTTGGTGATCATGTTTTCAATTTGTGCCAATTGGTTTGGAATGTCGTCATCTGCGTACTGCAAATCGGCTTTGTAGCCCTTTGCCGCCAAAGCTGCGACCATGCTGTTGCCATCACTCACCCAGCGGGTAGATGTTTTGGTTGGCATTGCGACACCAACTGTCCCTTTGTCTTGTGCACTGGCCACTGGAGCGCCAAACGCGAAACCTAGTGTGATGGCGGCAGCAAGTGCCTTGAGAGTATTTCTACGTGCTTTCATGTATCTCCAATTTGTAGTTAAGTTGCTGAAATCGATCTTTGCTTTTTTTGGCAATATATAAATTAGCATAAGTAAAAACCCCTACTCATAAATTTTTTCTATAAATGTAAAACTATGGCAAATTACATGCATTGGTTTATTCGTTCTCGGCTTAAAACGCGTCAGCTTTTGCTGCTCGTGGCGCTGGCAGAGCATGGCAATATACACAAGGCCTCACAGTCGCTGAGCATGACGCAGCCAGCCGCGTCCAAATTACTTAAAGATTTGGAGGACGCTTTGGAGGTATCCCTCTTTGATCGATTGCCCAGGGGCATGCGTCCAACTTGGTATGGTGAAACTATGATTCGCCATGCACGTGTCGCTTTAGGCAGTTTGAACCAAGCGCATGATGAGCTGGAGGCCGCAAAGGCTGGGCAATTTGGCCAAGTTTATGTGGGTGCTATTTCTTCACCAGGCTTAGCGTTGTTGCCGCCTGCGGTGGCGATGGTGAAGCTGGAGCATCCCAATTTACAAATCGCCTTGCAAATCGAATCTAGCGATATTTTGATAGAGCGATTAAACCAAGGCAAGCTTGATATTTTGGTTGCGCGTCTGTTTGCGCAGCATGACAAGTCTCAATTGCGCTATGAAATGCTATCAGACGAAGCGGTTTGCGCCATTGCTCGCCCTGGGCATCCCTTGCTCAGCATGCACGCACCAAGCTTGCATGATGCTGTCAACATGGGTTGGATCATCCCGCCCGACGGCAGCGTACTGCGCCATCGGTTTGACTTGATGTTTCAAGAGGTAGGGCTACAGACGCCAGTCAACGTCATTGAAACGGGTTCTTTGATGTTCACGACCAAAATGTTGCAGCAAAGCGACATGATCAGCGTTGTCGCGACCGATGTGGCACGCTACTACGCAGATCACGGTTTACTGGCTATTTTGCCTATTTCACTACCGTGTCAAATGGATGCCTTTGGCATCATCACGCGGCGTGACAGACTGTTGTCACCCGCTGCAAAAGTGATGCTGCGCGCGCTTAAAACGGCTGCTATGTCAGTCTATGGCAAGCAGCTAGAGCAAACGGCTGACGAAACGTTCAGTTCCAGCCTGCGTCGACCTTGAACTCTTGCGCGGTACACATCGCGCCATCGTCCGCCGCCAAAAACAACACCATGTTGGCAATGTCAGTGGGTTGTAATTTATCGGGCAGGCATTGGTTGCGTTTGATGGCCTCTTCGCCTTCCGCATTCAACCACATTTTGATCTGGCGCTCTGTCATCACCCAGCCTGGCGACACGGTGTTGATGCGAATTCTGTCAGCCCCCAAGCTCTCGGCCAACCCGCGTGTCAAGCCGTTTACCGATGACTTCGCGATGGCATAGCAGGGGTAAGTGCCGCCTTTGGTTTGCCAGCCAGTTGAGCCTAGGTTGATGACCGATCCACCCTTCAGCCTTTGCATGCTCGGCACAATGGCCTGAATCGCAAAAAACGCGGGGCGTTGGTTCACTGCCATGCGCTCATCCCAATACTCTGGCGTCACAGATTCAAGCGTATGCCGATCATCGCGTGCCACGTTGTTGACCAAGGCGGAGAAGTCGCCAAGCTCGCTGACGGCAGCATCAATGGTCTGCTTTAAGGTGAAAATATCACGCACATCGCACACACGCCACCAAGGCTTTAAATGCCCATTTGCAACAACGGTGTTAACAAGTTGCTCACTTTCAGCTTCTGCCATATCAACAAATGCGACCTGTGCGCCTTGCTGCGCAAAAGCGGCGACCATGGCTGCACCAATGCCAGTGCCGCCGCCGGTTATGAAAACGCGTTTGTTTTTTAAGCTAGGGTAAATGGCTAATTTTTTTTCTATAGATGTCGCGGATAAAGCAGCTGTCATATATTGGGTCCTGTAAAAATTTGATATATTGCAATTTATATATGTCAGATATTGATTAAAGTATTTTCTATTATCACTATGCCTTGCTACGATGCGACTTGTCAAGTTTTAACGCAACCTTTTTAAAGAAACATTAGATTCATGGATGAAAAAAAGCACCCTTTCCGACGCAGTCATGCTTGGTTTGGTCGGGATGATCGAGATGGGTTTGTGCACCGCAGTTGGATCAAAAACCAAGGCTACCCGCATGATGAATTAGATGGTCGCCCCGTCATTGGCATTTGTAATAC
>JBEGUP010000313.1:0-3453 GCA_041178825.1 Pseudomonadota bacterium
AAGGCAATGGGAATATTATTTCTTTGCCGATTTTATGGGTCATCACAACGAAGAAAAAGTTCAAAATGCTTTGGGTTATATTGCGGTGTTAGGGGTAATAGGAACCGGATTGTCCAATATATTGTTCTTCAAGCTTATACAGTTGTCATCGCCTGTTTTTGCCTCTTCGGTTACCTATATAATTCCGGTAGTAGCAATATTTCTAGGATTTTTATTTATGCAAGAAACGTTAACAATGGTTCAAGCTTTAGGTGCTTTGATTGTTTTGATAGGGGTTTATTTTTCTAGCAAAAAATAAAAAAAGCGCCCAATTTCTTGAGCGCTTTAATCTTATGAATGATCTGATTATTTAAAATCAGCGTCGGTTACACCTTCATTGATTTTAACTTCTGTAGTTGTTAATTCAATTTCGAGCCCTACATTCATTACAATTTTATAAGGGAATTTCAGTCCTTTAACGTCTTTGTAATCTAAGTAGTAAGTGGTTTGTTCCATTTTTTGGCCTCTTTGCTCTACTTCTTTAGATTCGGCAATTTTTAATCCTGTTTTTACATCGTAAAACAAAGTAGATTTACCGTTTTTAAGAGCATAAGCTTCTGTTCCGTTAACGTATTCAATTCCGGTTACACTTATTTCTTTGTCGGTTAATAATGCTAATTCTTTAAAGGTATTCGCTTCGGCTTGCATGTCTAATAACTCTTCACCTGCATAGTCTTTACGTTTTCCTTGCTGTACAGCATAAGCTCCTTTTTCGTTCACGATTTGTTTCATCAACCCCCTTCCTTATATACTCTGCTGGGGTGATATCTAGGCACTTGTGCTTCTGATATTTTGATATTTTGTTAATAAACATCGATTCATCACACTCCAACGCATTGCGGGAAGAGGTTTCCGGTACACGCTTGCCAGACAGTGTTTGCGCGGCCGCATCGAACCGTTCATCGCCACCTTGGGCACGCTGGGCAAAGGTGATGGACGAGCCACGGGCCCCGGTGTCGAGCACGGGCACGTTTTTGTAGAGCGCGGCCACAAAGTCTTTGGCTTTGGCATCGTTGCCGTATTTGCGTTTGGCAAATTCCCAGGCAGCCAGATAGTTCCAGCGTGCACCGCCCGATGTTTTGGGGTTAGGCGTGATCACGCTGATGCCGGGCTTGACCAAGTCGTCCCAGTCGCGGATGGCCTTGGGGTTGCCCGCACGCACCACCAGCACGATGGTCGAGGTGTAGGGCGAGCTGTTGTGCGGCAAGCGCTTTTGCCAGTCTTTGGGAATCAGGTTGCCGTTTTTGTGCAGGGCGTCGGTGTCTCCAGCCAGCGCCAGTGTGGCGACGTCGGCGTCCAGCCCGTCGATGATGGAGCGGGCCTGTTTTCCCGAACCACCGTGCGACTGCTTGAAGCTCACGTCTTGGCCGGTTTTGGCTTTCCAGTGCGCGGCAAAGGCTTTGTTGAATTCGACGTACAGCTCGCGGGTGGGGTCGTAAGAGACGTTGAGCAAGCTGACGGGTGCTTGGGCTTGAACCAAAACAGCCGACAAGAACAACGCAGCAAAAGCGCTGAGATGACGGAAAAGGCGATGGGGTTTCATGGCTCACTTCAGAAAGGCACATCAAAAATTGGACGTACTGGATTCTGGAAGCCCTCCCATCAAAAACAAACGACTGTTTTTCTATTTGTACATGTCAAAAAAATCTATTCACCAGCGCTAATTTTTTTCCGTGCACACACCAGCCGTTCAACCGTGCCAACAAGTCATAGCGCATCGACGCCCAAGGGGGCCTGTGGTCTTGACCCCGTAACCCAGTACCGCCGGTAGGTTTAATTTACCGCTCGTTTCTCCCTGAACAGCTTGGCTGACATGTAGCCCAATGCGCTGTGCGGGTGATAAGAATTGTAGTCATCGAACCATTTGGGCAATTGCGCCATTACCGTTTGTGAGTCTGGCCGATCGGCCAGTTTGGCGTAGTCCCGTTTCAAGGTTTTCACGAAGCTCTCCGCCATCCCGTTGCTTTGTGGGCTGGTCACCGGTGTGGTCACTGGCTTGAGCCCCAATTGCTTGGCAAAGCTCCTGGTCTGGGCTGCCGTGTAGCAGCTGCCGTTGTCTGTCAGCCATTCAATGGGCTTGGGCGACTTTGTGTTGGGGCCAAACCTGTTTTCCACCGCCTGCATCATCAAGTCACCCACCAAAGCCGCGTCGATGCCTTTGGTGGTGGCCACCCAGCTCATGATTTCCCTGTCGCAGCAGTCCAGCGCAAACGCCACCCGCACCTTCTCGCCGTTGTCGCATGACAGCTCCAGCCCATCCGAACACCAGCGCACATCACTTTCCTTGACGGCCACTTTTCCTTCGTGCTTTCTGGTGTCGAGAGGCTTTTCGCCATGGCGGTACAGCAGCCAACCTTCGTCACGCATCACCCGGTAAACCCGCTTGTGGTTGACCCGGTCATGCCCTTCCAGTCGCAAGCGTGCCCAGACACGGCGGTAGCCGTAGGTGGCGCGGTCCTTGACCACATTGGCAATGGCTTGCTTGACGGCGGCGTCATCAGTTCTTGGGGGTGACTTTCTCAAGTCTGTCCATTCGGACGGGCGATCTCTCTTGGCCAACACATGGCTGCGCGACACGCTCATGGCTGCGCGACACGCTCAGGGCACAGCAGACGGCTCTCACTGCTCGCCCCCGGGCAATACTGGCGAGCGCGCAATCCACTTTTTTGCTTTGGCGAAGTCCACTGCCTCCTTGAGAATCTCGTTCTCCAAAGTTTTGCGGCCCAGTGCGCCTTCCAGTTGTTTGATGCGGCGCATGGCTTCTTGAAGTTCAGAAGCTGGCACCACGGTTTCGTTGGCACCCACAGCCATCAGCGAGCCTTGCAGGTAGGCCTTTCGCCATTGAAAGAGTTGCGCTGCGGTGATGCCAAATTGGCGGGCGAGCATCGAGACGGAACTGCCTGGCTCGTTGGTTTGTTTGACGATTTCAAGCTTTTGCTCTGGGGTCCAGCGCCTGCGGCGCTGGACGCTGGTCACCACTTCCACCCGAGCGGGTGTTGCTGAAGACATAGTCATATCCATGGTCGTATTCCTGTTTCTTAGTTTAAGGAATACCGACGGGACTGTGTTTCAGGGGGCTAACTCAGTCACAAACGCGATCATGGTGCTGCCGCCTTTGACGGGGCCGGGCTCGCGGGTCACGTTGCCGCCAGCAGCCTTGATCTTGTCGCAGGCGGCGTACACGTCGGGTACACCCAAGGCGATGTGGCCATAGGCCGTGCCCATCTCGTAGCTTTCGACGCCCCAGTTGTAGGTCAGCTCGATCTCGGCCTGGCCGGGGTTGCCGCCGGCGTAGCCGACAAACGCGAGCGAATATTTGTACTCGGGGTTTACTGAAGTGCGTTGCACCGTCATGCCCAGCACCTGGGTGTAGAAGTCAATCGAGCGTTGCAGGTTGCCCACGCGCAGCATGGT
>JBEGUP010000314.1:0-2614 GCA_041178825.1 Pseudomonadota bacterium
ACAAGCTCAATGCGAACGGTTTTTTGTAGTCGCTCGTTACGCCGCCAGCGCTATAGGCTCCAAAACCTGATCCAGCGCATCACTGAGCGACTGCACGCTGCGGTCAATGTTGTGCAGCTTATCCAAGCCAAACAAACCGATGCGGAAGGTTTGGAAATCTGCGCCTTCGTCACACATCAGCGGCACGCCAGCAGCAGTTTGCAAGCCAACGGCTAAAAACTTCTTGCTGGATTGAATGCCTGCATCCTCGGTGTAGCTGACCACCACGCCTGGGGCTTCAAAACCAGCTGCCGCAACGCTCTTGATGCCACGGCTTTTAAACATGGCGCGAACGTCGTCACCAAGTTTTTGTTGCTCCGCTTTAACCTTGGCAAATCCATAAGCCTTGGTTTCCAACATGGTGTCGCGCACGCGGCGCAAAGCATCGGTTGGCATGGTGGTGTGGTAGGCGTGACCGCCTGCCTCGTACGTTTCCATGATGTTGAGCCATTTTTTCAAATCGCAGGCATAGCTGGTGCTGGTGGTCGAATCAATACGTGTGCGTGCGAGTTCGCTCATGGCAATTAACGCGCAGCAAGGTGAACCGCTCCAGCCCTTTTGCGGGGCGCTGACTATCACGTCCACGCCGGCTTCAACCATATCGACCCAAATCGTGCCTGATGCAATGCAATCCAGCACAAAAGTGCCGCCCACGCTGTGCACAGCATCAGCAATGGCACGCATGTAAGCGGTTGGCAAAATCATGCCAGAGGATGTTTCTACGTGCGGCGCAAAGAAAACTTCTGGTTTCTCTTTGTGAATAGCAGCGACGACTTCTTCAATCGGCATAGGTGCAAAAGGTGATTGTTTGTCAGTACCAAGGCGGCGCGCTTTGAGAACGGTTTCTTTGGCGGGAATGCTGCCCATCTCAAAAATTTGCGTCCAGCGGTAGCTAAACCAGCCATTGCGCAAAACCATCACGTTTTTGCCCGACGCAAATTGCCGTGCCACAGCCTCCATGCCATAAGTGCCGCTGCCGGGAACGACACAGGCTGATTTGGCGTTGTAAACCTCTTTCAAGATAGCCGATACATCACGCATCACCACCTGAAAATTTTGCGACATGTGGTTCAAAGCGCGGTCTGTGTAGACCACGGAATACTCTAACAACCCATTGGCGTCGACATTTTGAAAAAGACTAGACAAAACTTGCTCCCGATATATTTTTAAAACATCAATATATCAGGTTTGATGCCAGTTTAGAGATCCGCTTTAGAGTCCCAGCCAGTTGGTCAGGGTTTTTTCAACTTCTGTGTCGCTGGCGATAAAACCTTTGTAGCCAGATGCTGCGAGAGCTTTTGCACCTAACTCTGATTTATCCATGCTCAACAAAGCTTCACGCACGCTAGCCGTTTGTTCTGCGCTCAGTTTGCTGGAGACAATCCAATGCTTGATAGGCATACCGCGCGACTGAGCACAGGTTTTGCCGCCTTTCTCTTTCCAAGCTTTGATGACTGCACCAGAGGCGGTAGCGCCATAAGATGCAAAGCCGTTGTCAACATAAAAAGGCACAGCATCTTGAAAACGTGTCACTTGCAGCTTCACATCGGTAGCTATGTTTAATTTACTCTCACGCAGCATAGAGCGCGTCATGATCGCGGTGATGGAGTCAGCGTCTGGCGTGACCAGCGCTTTGCCGTTCACCGTTGTCCAGTTTTTGATAGGCTCAGGCTCTTTGCACAGAAAAGATACTTTGTATTCCGTAAAGCCCGTCGTCCAAGCGACAGACTTATAAGCGCCTGTTTTGATAGATTCAAAAGACACATGCGCGGGGTGGATAAAAGCGGCATCGAGTTGGCCTTGCTTTAACGCATCGCGCAACGCATTGTACGAAGGGATAATTCGAATGGTGACTGGTTGCCTAGTCGCCAAGCTCAGCATTTTGGCAATCGGTGCAAACTTGGCTTCGATTTCAGCTTCCGTAGCACGGTAGGTGACGCCTTCTGTGACGCCAAGCGTCAATGCGTGCGTAGAAATCGCAGTGCATGCGACGCACGCTGCGAGGAGATGTTTGTTCAAAACGATCATAAAAATAGTCTCAATTAGAGTTAGAAATTCTTCTCCACAAGCTTATTTAGGTAAATGAGACAAGTAGAAAATCAAGTTTGTATCTAATTGTATTTTTATACGTTTGATAAGACTGAATTTTTTATGAAAGAACGATAAGATATCTGTCTAGTTACATTTTTTATTGTGGAAAGACGCTCAAAAGCCTGTCAAGCCCACCATCGTTGATCGCTACCATCGCTTGGGCGCGTACTTTAGGTTTAGCGTGGTAGGCCACAGACAAGCCACCAGCGTCTTCACACAATTTCATCATGGGCAAATCGTTCGCACCATCACCCATCGCAATCGCTTGCGCAGGCGTCACTCCCAAATCTGCGCAGATAGACGCCACTGTTTTACGTTTTTCTTCACCATCGCAAATCTCGCCCCATGCTTGCATCAACAGCTTACCCGTTATTTTGCCGTCTTTTACCTCTAAAACATTTGCTTTCACGTAGTCAATGCCCAAAGTCTGCTGCACCTTGTCAGCAAAAAACGTGAACCCACCACTCACCAACAGCACCTTCAT
>JBEGUP010000315.1:0-2612 GCA_041178825.1 Pseudomonadota bacterium
AGACCACATTTTTCAACCCACTTAGGACATTCAACATGAAACATTCAGGCTCAAAATTGACGGCTCTGGCTGCTAGCTTATTACTAGGCTTAACTGGCTTAAACGCCCAAGCGGACACTGGCAAGCTGCTACTCACAGGCGGCGTTAGCAGCATTGATGGCGCAGCAGGTGGCGGTTTGACGCCTTGGGCGGTCATTGGCAGCAATGCGGAAGATGGTGAAATCGGGTTCAGCGCCAATGTCACCGCTGCAAAAACGCAAGATTACGGATTGAAGACCTACGGCGTAGCTGTGGGTATCCAAAACCGCGTGGAGTTGTCACTGGCTCGGCAAGATTTTGATGCTTCGCCAGCGATTGCGCTCAACGGCATTGCGCCTTTTGGCGTGACACTAGGGCAACACATCAATATGGACATCATTGGTGCCAAAGTGCGCATTGCGGGCGACGCGGTGCTGGACAGCGACTCGCTGATGCCGCAAATCGCTGTGGGTGTGGAGTACAAATCGGTGAAGCCGGGTTCGATTGGTTCAGTGCTGGATTTCTTGGGCACAAAAACATCGGGTACGGATGTATACGTCAGCGCAACCAAGTTATTTTTAGCGCAAAGTGTGTTGGTCAATGCCACGCTGCGTTCTACCAATGCCAATCAAAACGGTTTGTTAGGTTTTGGCTCAGGCGCACCGGGTAAAAACAGCCGAAGTATCGTGCCAGAGTTTTCTATCGCCTATTTACTTAGCAAAAACGTCGCCATTGGTGCGGAATACCGAGGCAAGCCGAATAATTTAGAAGCGCTAGGCCGAGCTGCGGGCTTGGGTGGTGGCTTGAAAGAAGAGGCTTGGAAAGACATTTTTATCGCTTGGGCACCTAACAAAAACGTGTCGCTGACGCTGGCTTATGTGGACTTGGGTCGCATCATTCCGGGCATCACACCGAAACGTCAAACGGGTGTGTATTTGTCGGGGCAGATTGCGTTTTAAAAATTTAAATACAACCTTTTAACTTATTAAATCATTGAGAACAATCATGAAAAAAACTATCCTTATCGCTTCTTTGATACTTGGCTTTGTAGGAGCCGTATCCGCACAATCAATGTCTACAAGCCCAGCTTTGTACCAAGCCTTTGGCGAAAAAGCCGGCTTGGTCAAGCTGATGGACGACTTTGTGCCGCGTCTTCAAGCCGACCCGCGTTTGGCCGAAGCGTTCAAAAATGCCAATGTGGTGAACTTGAAATCGCAATTGGTCAATCAAATTTGCCAAGTGTCGGGCGGCCCGTGCGAATACAAAGGGCCAGACATGAAGGTGGCACACAGCAATATGGATATCACCAAAACAGACTTCAATGCTTTGGTCGAAGTGCTGCAAAAGTCCATGGATGCTCAGGGCATTGCCTTCAGCAGCCAAAACCAGCTGCTTGCCAAGTTAGCGCCTATGCACAGAGATGTGATTACGGTTAAATAAAACCAAAAAAATATAAATTTCAAAAAATGAATTTTTGAAATAACTTATAGTGCAGGTATGAACAACCTGCACTATTTCTCTTTTTCTGCAAACGACCACATCGCCCACCTGGTGCTCAATCGCCCCGAGGCGATGAACACCATGAACCCCACCTTTTGGCGGGAGCTGGACGAGGTGCTGACGCATATCCAACGCGATGGCTCAGCACGTGCTTTGGTGATATCTAGTACGGGCAAACACTTCAGCGCGGGCATGTCGTTGGACACGTTTTCAAACGCAATTCAAATGGACGATAAGAGTCCAGAAGGGCGAGCTGCCATTTTTGATTCGCTCACCGACTTGCAAGCCACATTCACAAAGTTAGAGTCTCTGCGCATTCCCGTGATTGTGGCAATTCAAGGCGGCTGCATCGGTGGCGCGGTGGATATGGTGACAGCGTGCTGCATTCGCTACGCCACCAAAGACACGTTTTTCTGCATTCAAGAAATCAACATCGGCATGGTGGCCGATGTGGGCACACTGCAGCGATTGCCCAAACTGATGCCCGAAGCCGTGGTGAAAGAATTAGCTTACACCGGCAGACGCTTGAGAGCAGACAAAGCACTGATGTATGGTTTGGTGAATGAAGTTTTTGAAACCAACGATGAGATGCTAGCCGCTGCCATGCAATGCGCCAAAGAAATCGCCAGCAAACCCCCCATCGCTATTTGGGGAACGAAACAAGCCATTCACTACACGCGGGATCATTCTGTAGAAGACTCGTTGAAACAAATGGGCTGGTTACAAGGCGCGATTTGGAGCAGTGCGCATGTGCGTGAAGCGATTGTTGCGGCAAAAGAAAAGCGCGAAGCGCAGTTTCCTGCGCTTGCGCCATTAACACCATTCACGAGTTTGTGAGTTTGTGAGTTTGTGAATTTCGTTCAACGCAAATTACTTGATCCCTATTACTTGATCGCTTTTAGCATCGCTAAATAAGCCACTACATCGTCGCGGTCTTGCGCATTGTCCATGGCGTAGCCCATGCGTTGACCGGGTATGAGCATTTCAGGATTGGTTAGCCAAGCGGTCAAAGTATCACGGTTCCAAATCACCTTGCTTTTGTTCAAAGCGTCTGAATACCGATAATTTTTAACGCCACCCGCTTTGCGCCCAAA
>JBEGUP010000316.1:0-2601 GCA_041178825.1 Pseudomonadota bacterium
GCATCGACGACCGCGAGGCGTGCAAGCTTGAGATCCTCGATGATCTCGTTGGCATAGACCTTGCGTTTGGCGATGACGAGCAGGATCGCGAATTCGAGAATGCCTTTTCGCATTTGCGCCGTAACGTTTTCCGCGTTTTTGATTTGCTGGATTTTTTAGCTTTGCTCTTGCGGTCAGCTACTGCAGATTTGGGCGCTTTTCCGCCGCCGACATGGCTGGCTTTGCTTTTATCAGAGCGAGGTGCACCATAAGATGCGGATTTTGATGCAGATTTCTCATTACCGCCGCCGTAGCCTTTATCTTTCATGGCGCGGGCGAGCAAATCGGCGCCCTTGCTTCCTTCTTTTTGGACAAATCTAAAGTCGATTTTTCGTGCGTCCAAATCAACCTTGCTGACCTGCACGCGGACGTGTGTGCCGATGGCGTATTTGATGCCTGTGCGTTCGCCGCGCAGCTCTTGGCGAGCTTCGTCAAACTTGAAGTATTCGCCGCCCAACTCGGTGATGTGGATCAAGCCTTCGACATACATCGCATCCAGCGTGATGAACAGGCCAAAGCTGGTAACGGAGCTGACCACGCCGTCGAACTCTTCGCCCAAATACTCGCGCATGTACTTGCATTTGAGCCAAGCCTCCACGTCGCGGCTGGCCTCATCAGCGCGGCGCTCGTTGGCACTGCAATGCAGGCCGGCGGCTTGCCAGGCCGTGATTTCTTTCGTTGGCGCAACAGCTTTTTCTAATTTATCAGTCGGTGCTTTGACGCGCGAAGCCAAGCGCTTCGCCAGCTTGTCTTGCGCCTCGCCCGGTGTTGGCAGCGTTGGTAGCTTGTACTTGCTATTAGTCAATATCGCTTTGATAACGCGGTGCACCAGCAAGTCTGGGTAGCGGCGAATCGGGCTGGTGAAGTGCGTGTAGGCGTCGTAAGCCAAACCAAAATGCCCGCTGTTGCTAGGCGTGTAAATGGCTTGCGACATGGAGCGCAGCAGCATGGTGTGGATTTGCAGCGCATCGGGGCGGTCTTTGGTGGCCAAGGCGATGGCTTGGAATTCGCCCGGTTTGGGTTCGTCACCAATCGTTTGCGGCAGGCCGGTGGCTTTGAGGTAATTGCGCAGCGTTTCGATCTTTTCAGGCGTAGGACCTTCATGCACACGGAACAAGCCGGCGTGCTTGCTGCTGGCGATGTAATCGGCACTGCAGACGTTGGCGGCCAACATGGCTTCTTCAATCAAGCGGTGCGCTTCGTTGCGTGTGCGGGCGATAATTTTTTCGATACGACCGTTTTCATCGCAAACAATTTGCGTCTCTGTCGTTTCAAAATCAACCGCGCCGCGAACCGCGCGAGACGACAACAGCGCTTTGTAAACATCGCTTAAATTCAGCAAATCTTGCACCCGTGCCTTGCGCTTGGCGGCTTCTGGGCCTTTGGTGTTGCTCAAAATCGCGGCCACTTCCGTATAGGTGAAGCGCGCGTGGCTGAACATCACCGCTGGGTAAAACTGGTAGGCGTGGATGTCGCCTTTGGCGGTGATGAGCATGTCGCAAACCATACACATGCGCTCCACATCAGGATTCAGCGAGCACAAGCCGTTGGACAGCTTCTCAGGCAACATCGGAATCACGCGGCGCGGGAAATAGACGCTGGTGGCGCGGTCATAGGCGTCAATGTCAATCGCCGAACCGTTTTCAACATAATGACTCACATCCGCAATGGCCACCAGCAAGCGCCAGCCATTGTTTGATTTAACGCGGCCAATTTTGGCGGGCTCGCAATACACCGCGTCGTCAAAATCGCGGGCATCTTCACCGTCGATGGTGACTAGGGGCACATCCGTCAAATCAATACGGTCTTTTTTGTCCTGCGGACGTACTTTGTCGGGCAATCCCTTGGCTTGTGCTAAACAGGCGTCTGAAAAGATGTGCGGCACGCTGTATTTGCGCACGGCAATTTCGATCTCCATGCCCGGGTCGTCCACTTCGCCCAGCACTTCAACCACACGACCTACGGGCTGACCAAACAGCGCGGGCTGCTCGGTCAGCTCCACGACGACGACTTGCCCCGTTTTAGCGCCGCCTAGGGCGTTTTTGGCAATCATCACGTCTTGGCCGTAGCGTTTGTCTTCAGGCGCCATGATCCAAACGCCGCTTTCCTGCAGCAGCCGGCCTATGATGGGCTGGTCAGAGCGCGCCAAAATCTCGGTCACCCGCCCTTCAGGTCTGCCGCGCCTGTCCTGCCGCACGATGCTGACTTTGACGTGGTCTTTGTGCAAAACGGCGCGCATTTCATTGGGCGGCAGGTAAATATCCGCTTCGCCATCGTCTCGCACCACAAAGCCGTGACCGTCTCTGTGCCCTTGGGCGATGCCAGAAACTTCGGCTAATAAACCTTTGCCTACTGTACTTTCGGTGTTAGTTGTCCGATTCATGCTTTGTGTTTTGATACAATCATCCTTTTCCTGAAATTCAAAATTTTGTTTCAGTGCTCATTACGAAAATGGCACTTGGGACATCATGGGCCCAGGTGGCGGAATTGGTAGACGCACTAGTTTCAGGTACTAGCGAGTAACTTCGTGGGGGTTCGAGTCCCTTCCTGGGCACCAAAATA
>JBEGUP010000317.1:0-2596 GCA_041178825.1 Pseudomonadota bacterium
TTGAAAAAGCAATTGAATTTAACAAAAAACATAAAAAGAAAAAAGGAGCAAGTACGATTTCGCAGCAAGTGGCGAAAATCCTTACAGATTTCCAACGAATGCAGAAATTGCTGCGAGCACGAATTCTGTAGGTTTCCAAAACGCTGTTAACGCCACCCGTTTATGCGGCTTAAATAACTGGCGTCGTCCTACCCTGAGTGAGTTATCAGACGCTGCAGGTGATCTGAGGACAGGTTTCTTTCCAAACGTCGTTAATAATACGAACTACTTAAGTTCCGATGGTGTGCAGCAAGGTTTTGGACATATTGAGAGCAGTGCTTTTACTTTTAATCCTTACACCGCCACTGAGTCGTTGGAATATCGTATTTCATCTTTTCGGTTGATACTGGTTCATCAAGACCCCAATATACCTAGACGTGCTGAGCCATAGCAGGATTTGCCTCTGAGTCTTGCCGTGGCGCATAGGCGCGTAGACGCGTAGGCGATATATTTGCTTGATAAACAAGCTAATATCAACGCATTCATGAACTTCACAGACTTCTACGCCAAATGGGGCGCAGGTGGCACGGCTGCCAGCCTGAACGAACGCCAAGCCGCGCAATCGCATTTTCTCGATTTGTGCGATCTTCTGGGCGTGTCCAAACCCGGCAGCAGCCGGCAAGACGGTGAAAACGACTATATTTTTGAACAAGACACCCTCTTTCTGGGCGAAGCGCGGGGATATGCCGATGTGTTCAAACGCGGCCACTTCGCTTGGGAAAACAAAGCACCGGGCAAAGATTTAGACAAGGCGCTGAAGCAGCTGCTGGGCTACAGCTTGGCGCTGTCCAACCCGCCGCTGCTGGTCGTCTGCGACCGCGCCATCATACGCATCCACACCCAGTTCACCGGCCATCCCAGCGTTGTTCATACCGTTCAGATTCATGAACTTGAGCAGCCTGAAAAGCGCGCTTTGCTCAAAAAGCTGTGGGACAACCCCGAGTGGTTTAGACCCAAAGCCACCACCCGCGACATCACCGAGGTGGCGGCCAAGAGCTTTGCCACGCTGGCGGCACGGCTGCGGTCACGCGGCTGTGTGCTGGACAAAAACAGCAACATCGTCAGTGGCACGCCAATCAACTCGCCCGAAGTGGTCGCTCACTTCCTCACGCAGTGCCTGTTTTGCTTCTTTGCGGACGATGTGGATTTGCTGCCGCAGCGCCTGTTTGAAGGCTTGGTGAAAAACACCCGCATCACACCGGCCAAGCTGAGCGACGGCTTGGTCAACCTGTTTACCGCCATGCAAAAGGGCGGGCTGTATGGCAATGACGATATTCCGTGGTTCAACGGCGGGCTGTTCAAAACCATCGCCGTGCCGCAACTCGACATTTTGGACGTGACCGAGCTGCGCAACGCCGCCGCGCTGAACTGGACGGCGATTGACGTCTCCATCTTCGGCACGCTGTTTGAGCGGGGCTTGGACCCCAAAAAGCGCAGCCAACTGGGCGCGCACTACACCGACCCGGCGACGATAGCGCGGATTATCGACCCCGTGATACGCCGTCCGTTACTACAAAAATGGGAGCAATCTAGGCAAGAAATACGCCGGCTACTGGCACTTTCTAAGGCTAAAAACGACAAAAATCACAAATTAGCCAAGGCTGAGTTTGTGCGCTGGCTGGAAGACCTGCGGGCTTACCGCATCCTCGACCCCGCTTGCGGCAGCGGCAACTTTTTGTTCCTCGGGCTGAAGGTGTTGAAAGACATTGAGCACGCCAGCCACCTGGAAGCCGCCAAGCTGGGCTTGGACCGCGAGGCCGATTTGGTCACCGGCCCGCACAACATGCTGGGCCTGGAGCTGAACGAATACGCCGCCGAGCTGGCGCGGGTGACCGTCTGGATTGGCGAGCTGCAGTGGCGGCTGACCCACGGCTACGAGTTCAAAACCAACCCCGTGCTGGAGCCGCTGGACTGTATTGAGTGCCGCGATGCGCTGCTGCGTTTCACGCCGGAAGCGGAGGAAGCCGATTGGCCGAAAGCCAGCGTGGTTGTAGGCAACCCGCCGTTTTTGGGCGGCAGCAAAAAGCGCCGCGAGCTGGGCGATGCGTACTTTGAAGCGCTAGACAACGTGTTTGCAGGCCGCGTGCCGGGCGGGGCAGATTTGGTGTGTTACTGGTTTGACAAGGCGTTGAAAGCGATTGAAATCAATGGCTTGGGCGCGGCGGGCTTGGTTTCAACGCAAAGTATCCGCAACGGTGCAAACCGCAATGTTTTGGATGCCATTGTCAAAAAGACGCGGATATTTGATGCTTGGAGCGACGAATCTTGGGTCAACGACGGCGCAGCCGTTCGTGTTTCCCTCATCTGCTTTGGATTGGTTGAAGATTGCTTTTTGAATGGCCAGCCCGTTGACGGAATAACAGCCTCGCTTGGTAGTTCCGATGAAACCGTTGCCTCAAACGCTGTTGCACTTCCTGAAAACGCTGGCTTTTGCTTTCAAGGCTCGCAGAAAATCGGGGCTTTTGACGTTCTCGGGGATGACGTTCGACCTTGGCTTAGACGACCCAACCCGCATGGCAAATCAAACTCTGAGGTGCTGAAACCGTATTGCAACGGT
>JBEGUP010000318.1:0-2592 GCA_041178825.1 Pseudomonadota bacterium
GGTGGTGAAGTGCCTGGTTCACTACCATCCTGACGATGCGTTTGAGCTACGCTTGGAGCAAGAGCAAAAAGTGCTAGAGCTGTGGGAGGCTACGCGTGAAAGTGGCAACGAGCTGTTGTTGGAAATCATTTGCCCTGCAGCTATGACACCTGCTGGCACACAAGACGAGGCAGTGCTTCGATCCATCAAACGTTTTTACAACATTGGTGTCAAACCAGAGTGGTGGAAAATCGCGCCCATGCAGGTGCAAGGCTGGGCGGATTTGCAGGCTTTGGTGGCAGAGCGTGACCCACATTGCAGAGGTGCCGTTATCTTAGGTTTGAACCAACCATTGCAGGTTTTGGCAGATAGTTTTGCAGCAGCCACCAACCCAATAGTGAAGGGCTTTATGGTTGGGCGTACATTGTGGGCAACGGCATCTTTAAGTTGGTTGAAAAATGAGATCGATGATGAGGCATTCGTGAAACAAGTCGCACAAAATTACGCAATATTGGTTGACGCATGGCGTAAGCGTAAGTGAGAGTAAGTAAGCGAAAACAACAAGAAAATATAAAAAATAAAGTATGAAAACTGTACGACTCACCATGGCACAGGCGTTGGTGCAACATTTAGCTGCGCTACGGGTTGAACTGAATGATGGCAGCATCGTTCCTTACTGTGCAGGTACGTTCGCGATTTTTGGCCATGGCAATGTGGCAGGCTTGGGCGAAGCGCTTTGGCAAAATCGTGCTGAGCTGCCCACGTACCGCGCCCACAACGAGCAAGGCATGGCTTTGGCGGCTATTGCGTACAGCAAGGCGCAGTTTCGCCAGCGCATCATGGCTGTCAGTACCAGTATCGGCCCCGGTGCGACTAATTTGGTTACGGCAGCAGCAGTTGCGCATGTGAATCGTTTGCCAGTGTTGCTGTTGCCAGGCGATACTTTTGCCTCACGCGCACCTGACCCTGTGTTACAGCAGCTTGAGAGTTTTCAAAACGGAGATTGGAGCGCGAACGATACGCTTCGACCTGTGACCCGCTATTTTGACCGCATCACCCGTGCAGAACAAATTTTGACGGCATTGCCTAGAGCAATTTCCGTGATGACTGATCCCGCCAATTGCGGCCCCGTTTGTTTAGCGCTGCCACAAGATGTGCAAACGCATGTGTTTGATTGTCCTGAAGAATTTTTGCAGCCAAAACTCGTTCGTTTTAGGCGTCCGCCCGCAGATGAGCGTGAGTTGTGCCGTGTTGCGAAATGGCTAAGAACGGCTAAAAAACCGCTCATCATTGTCGGAGGTGGTGTTTTGTATAGCCAAGCGTGTGATGCCTTGCGTGATTTTGCTGAAGTCTATGGCATCCCAGTTACTGAAACGCACGGTGGCAAAAGTAGCTTGCCGTGGGATCATCCTTTGAATGTAGGCGGCATTGGCGTTGACGGTGGCCCTGCCGCTAATGCTTTGGCTGCTGCGGCAGACGTCGTTTTGGCCATCGGTACACGTTTGCAAGACTTCACAACGGGCTCGCATGCTCTTTTTGCGAATGCCAAGCTGTTAAGTTTGAATGTGCAAAGTTTTGACGCAAGCAAGTGGCACAGCGCCCCGATGGTGGCAGATGCGCGCATTGGCTTGGTTCAACTCAAAGAAGCTGTTGGCGAGTGGAAAGCAGATACAAAGTGGACGGAGCATAGCAAAACGCTAGCAGCTAGATGGGTAAAACGCGTCACTGAATTGACAACGCACGACCCCAAAGATGTGCTGCCGTACGATGCTGAGGTTATTGGCGCGGTGCGTGATTCGTTGAATGACAACACGGGCGACAGCGGCATCAAAAGCGGTGCTAAAGACGTCGTCGTTTGCGCAGCCGGCACCTTGCCCGCTGAATTGCACAAACTGTGGCGTGCAAGCTCACCTGGAAATTATCATGTGGAATATGGTTTCTCTTGCATGGGTTATGAGATAGCAGGTGCCCTGGGTGCCAAGATGGCGCGTCCTGAGCAAGAGGTCATCGTCATGGTGGGCGATGGCTCGTACATGATGATGAACTCTGAAATTGCGACTTCGGTGCTGCTGGGTAAAAAACTCATCATCGTGGTGCTGGATAACCGGGGTTATGGTTGCATCAACCGATTGCAAAACGCCTCGGGTACGCCTAGTTTTAACAACATGCTGGACGATTGCGTGCCTGAGGGCGGCAGCTCAAGTCACATCGACTTTGCCATGCACGCCAGAAGCATGGGCGCGCAGGCTGTTCATGTCAAAGACGTCGCAGAACTTAAAGCCGCCATGGTCAAAGCACGGGCAGCAAGCTCGACGCAGGCGATTGTGATTGACACCACGCACACGCGAGTGACGGCTGATGGTGGTTGCTGGTGGGAGGTGGCTATTCCTGAGGTGTCGGAGCGTGCAGAGGTTCGCGAAGCGCACCAACGTTACGTCAGCGCAAAAGCGTCGCAACGACCATAATTTAGTTTTCAAAATTTATCTTTAATGCTTAAATTTATTTATTCTTAAACTTTGATATTTACTCTGAAAGAAATTTAACCATGACTTGGAACGTACGCATCGGCATCAACCCGATCAGCTGGATGAATGATGACTTGCCTGCTTTGGG
>JBEGUP010000319.1:0-2586 GCA_041178825.1 Pseudomonadota bacterium
CTAAATACGAAGCCGTGCCGTCGCTCCAAGTATCAGAATAGGCAAACTGCTCAATCACAGTAGGCTTTTGCTCCAGCTCCACACCGGGTAAGTTCACCTTGGTGCGGTAGTCGGCTTTGCTGTCAAACGGCGGGTCGATGTAGATCAAATCCACCTTGCCACGCAAAGACGGCGTGTGCTCATCGCCCGCTAGCAGCGCCGCCATCGCCAGCAGGTTGTCGCCGTAGATCAGGCGGTTCGTCCAAGGCTGCCCTTCGACAAGCTCAGGACGAACGGTGTTTTCGCCCAGCATGGGCTGCGAACTGGCTATCAAGCTGGCTTGACCCGGCGCAAACACCTCGCGCTGCGCCGCACGCGCCTGCGAGGTCACCCAGTCTTGCACTACGGCGTCTTTGGCTGGCAGCACCACCTCTCGGGTTTGTAGGGTCACGCGCTGGCGACTTTCTATGCCTTCCAGTATGCGTTCGGCGGTTTTACGCCCAGTGGCGACGATTTCTGGGAGTTGTTCTAGCAGGGATTTAGGCATAGCAGTAAACAAATGAACGTCATTAAATCCCATTAAAAGGGACAAAATGTGTCAACTGTAATGGATATTTAAGGTAATTCATGCAGCCACACTAAATCCATGAACGAAAAGCTGGAATTTAGTGAAAGATTGCGCGCCGCGATGCAGGCGCAGCGGTTAGACATCAGCGCGTCTGTGCTGGAGCGGGAGTTCAATAAACATTGGCTGGCAACGCCTGTACGCAGGCAAACAGCCTGGAAATGGCTGAATGGCGAAAGCATTCCAACCCAAGACAAGCTGCAAGAGCTTGCCAAGTGGCTCAAAGTAGAGCCTCAACACCTGCGCTACGGTGGGCGGGTACTGGCGAACCTGCGGGTAGAGCAAAAGCGCTGGGACGAAGGCGCTGGTTATTTAGAGCGGGAGACTTTTGACGCTTTCCTCAAGCTCCCAGCCCCTCAGCGCAAGGTCATTCGAGAAATCATCCTAACCTTCGCAAAGGTGCATTCCACGGGAATTTGACAGTATTTCAATCAAATTTACTATAAATTTAATAGCTGCTTAGGCAATAAATACGCCGGCTACATGCCAAATTTGGCCATATTTAGGCATATTTAGGCCATTTTCAAGCCTCTAACGCCGCGTAAACCAAGCTTCTAAACAGCGGACGGTAATAATCGCGCTGGTTAGGGGCTTGAATCATCAGCATGGCGAACATGTCTAGCTTAGGGTCAACGAAAAACGACGTTCCTGCAATACCGCCCCAGTAATACACGCCGGCTGAACCTGGCACGGTGCTGATGCCAGCTTCTTTGCGCACAGCAAAGCCTAAGCCAAATCCATGCCCAGGCGGCAGCAGCGTGCCAGCGCTGGCTGCACTTACGGGAATCTCGCCTAAATGGTCAGCAGTCATGTAATCAACGGTATGGCTGCTGAGCAAGCGCACGCCGTCAAGTTCGCCCTTGTTAAGCATGAACTGCAAAAACCGTGCGTAATCTTGCGCGGTTGAGACCAAACCACCGCCACCAGATTCAAAGCTCGGGTGGTCTTGGATATTGATAAGTTTCAGTTGGATGCCGCCGTCGGGGTCTTTTTTAAACGGCTCTGCGATGCGGTGGTGTTGGTCTACAGGGACACTGAAGCCGGTTTCCAACATTTTTAACGGTTTAAAAATCTGCGTGTTCAAAAAATTACCCAACGTTTGACCGCTGATAACTTCAACCAATGCACCCAGCACGTCTGTGGCGCGGCTGTATTCCCACATGGTGCCGGGCTCAAACTGCAAGGGCTGCGCAGCCAAGGTTTTAGAAAATTCTGCGTTGTGGGCATCGCGCATGGCCATGCCAATTTTGGCACTGCGGTAAGATTTTTGTACTGCTGAATTGCCCATGAATTCATATGTCAAGCCTGCAGTGTGACGCAACAAATCTTGTACCGTCGATGGTTTTGCCGCCAAATAACTGACGTTCCCATCTGTTTCGACAGCGAGTTGTTGCTTTGCATATTCAGGCAAATACTTGCCAACAGGGTCGCTCAGCAAGAGTTTGCCCTGCTCCATCAGCATCATCACAGCCGCAGAGACGATGGGTTTGGTCATGGAGTAAATACGAAAAATGGAATCCAAAGCCATGGGCGTTGCGTCCTCTGGGTTTTGTTGCCCCAAACACTCAAAAAGCTCTACTTTGCCGTAGCGTGAGAGCATCACCACAGCACCAGGTAGGCGGCCACGGTCTATTTCAGATTGCAGCGTTGAAATCAAACGAGTTTTACGATCAGCATGCATAAACGGTATCCCAATTAACCAATGAAATTTCTAAAAATGCATCTTACAACCTAATCCTTCTTCTTTGCATTACAATCTATCACGCAGGAGAGCGAATAGCCCGTCTATTCCACCGAAGGCGCAAACTCCCATGAACGCTCAGGTATCCATATATAAATTGCTTATATTTACTAGATAT
Source organism: Pseudomonadota bacterium (assembly GCA_041178825.1). Classification (GTDB taxonomy): domain Bacteria; phylum Pseudomonadota; class Gammaproteobacteria; order Burkholderiales; family Burkholderiaceae_C; genus Aalborgiella. Next base: position 2,464 of record JBEGUP010000319.1, read on the forward strand.
AGTCAGTTTTAGGTGATGTACTGCAACCTTTTATACGCCGTCTGGAGAGCTAGGGTGTCGCGTTACAGCAAATGTAATACCGATACTCTGCACCGAAGGAGCAAACAACATGCCGATGTGGTG
>JBEGUP010000320.1:0-2585 GCA_041178825.1 Pseudomonadota bacterium
GGCTTGGTGTCTTACCCACTTTATTTGTGGCATTGGCCTTTGTTAGCATTTTTGCGCGGCGTGCAAATGGATCCACCCTCTGCAGGCATGGTTTGGGCTACTGTCGCGGCATCCGTCGCTTTGGCTTATTTAACCTATTGGTTGATTGAAAAACCTTTGCGATTTGGCGCTTGGTGGCGTGAAAAAGTGGCTGTAAAAACAGCACTGCTGGTTCTGGGTGTGGCGCTGCTTGCCGCTGCGGGTTATGCCGTTTACACCAAGAACGGCTTGTCTAGCCGCTTTCCGCCGCAATTAAGTCGTCTCATGAACTACGAGTATGACTATGGCGAGAGCAACGGCCACTGCATGGTGGGTATTGGTGGCAACCAGTCGCAGTTACCGCCACATTGCTACACAAAGAACCCTACCTTCAAGACATCAGTTGCGCTGTGGGGAGATTCCTTCACTTGGCACTTGGCGGCAGCTTTGAACCAACGCGGCAAACCGCAGAATATTGGTTTTAACCTCATCGCATCCGCAGGCTGCGCCCCCATTTTGGATGCTGACGCGGATTATTGCCAAAAAGGCAACGCTTTTGTACTCGAAACCCTGCAAAAACAGCCCTTTGAAACCATCTTGCTCGCGGGTAATTGGACAAATGATTTTCAAACCGAGCTTGAAACCACCTTGAAAAAGTTGCAAGCCATGCAGTCTGCCCAGCAGTTGACTGCGAAAAACATCTTCCTAGTAGGCCCACCTCCCGGATGGCCGCACGGTTTGTACAAAACGGCTATCAACGCCGCCATCAAAGATGCTCCCGCGCACCGCGTGCCAGTGCGTATTCGCGTTGGCGCAGGCTCTGGTTTGATTGCAGACTTTGCACTTGATGCCAAAATGCGCGCCAGCGCTCAGCGCCACGGCGTGCAGTACATTTCGCTCTTAGACAAGCTGTGCAATGCCGATGGTTGTCTGGTCAAACTGGGCGATACGCCTGATGCTTTGGTGGGTTACGATCAAGGGCATTTGTCGCTTTTGGGGGCAGAATTTGTAGTGAAACAGTTTCCGCTTCAATTATTTGAATAATCTCGTCTATTTAAGAGAAATCTATCCAAATTTATGCCATTTTATATCGTTTTATGCCTCCAACCGGCGTATTTACTGCCTGAGCAGCTATAAAAAATATAGTGAATTTATTGTATGACCAGTCTAAAATCGACCGAATTACTCGTCGCCTGCTTGTGCGCCGACTGGTGCGGTGCGTGCCGCGAGTACAAACCGTTGTTTGACTCCCTGCAACGGAAACTCCCAAACGTGCGGTTTTTGTGGGTCGATGTTGAAGACCAAGCGGATTTGATTGATCCGATTGAGGTGGAAAACTTTCCGACAATTTTGATAGCTAAGGGTGAAGACACGCTTTTCTTTGGCACAGTTTTGCCTCACATCGAGACGCTAGAACGTTTGATTTCGGCAAAAAATGCTGAATCAAGCTCTACCCATGTAACACCAGATGGCGTTACACCGGCACATAAGATGCTTGTTAAGAACTTAAAGGACGCTTAGTTTTGCGATAGAGACTGTAGTACAGTTGATCACAAAAAATAATCACTATCAAACCCAAGGAAAGCAAAATTACCAACTGCGGTAACTCAAACGAGGCGACCACATCCCAACCTGTTGGCATCACTGTACGAGTGGGTGTGGTGCAAATAATCGATGCGGCCGCCATACCGGTGTAATGCATAGCGCAAACTGCGCTCCCCATCACCAAAGCCGCAACGATGCGCATTGCAAAACCATTGGTACGTGACGCGAGCCACAACGCGGCTGTGGCAGCCACAATGGCGATAAGAACTGATGCGGCAACCAAGCCCCCGTTCCATACAAAAATACCACCAAAGCGCATGCCGAACATACCCAAATAATGCATCACGCAGACACCTAAACCCAAGCCAACCCCAGCCTGGAGAAGCCGTGGCGTTTCGTTAGGTGCTTTTGCAACGTGCACCAAAGCTGCGGCTGCTACAACAATGATTGCGACCAATGAAATAAGCGTTTCCAACATGGCATAACCATAGGCTAAGTCTAATTTCAAGGCCAGCATACCAATGAAATGCATAGACCAAACACCCACACCACCAATTCCTACGGCAGCGGACAAAACATGAACGTACTGAACTTTGCCGCTTTTGCTAAAGATGTTTCGATAAGCTAGCAAGCCAACATAACTTCCAAGTACAGAAATGATGAAAGAAAGCGCTAAATAATTAACGTCATAAAAGATCGTTATGTTTTCATTCATTTTCTAACCCCTTGAAACAATTAAGCGCAGATTTAATTATTTCATGAATCCGAAAGTATTACAAATAAAAACGGTAGTTAATCAAAAATACTTAACCCACCCACTTCCGTGCGTTATGCCAAATTTGTAACCACGGACTTTGCGCGCTAGGGTCAAGCGACGTCCAGCTCATCTGGATGTTGCGAAAAACGCGCTCTGGGTGCGGCATCATGGCGGTGAAGCGGCCGTCGGCAGTGGTGACTGCTGTTAAACCGCCGGGGCTGCCGTTCGGATTGAAGGGGTAAACCTCTGTTGCTGCACCGAAATT
>JBEGUP010000321.1:0-3516 GCA_041178825.1 Pseudomonadota bacterium
GATTTAAAGGGCGGCAGTCTAAGCACGGGTTTGCTGTTGATGCATCTAGGCATGTCCGGCAGCTTGAGTTTTGCTGCATCGACCGAATTTGGCGTTGAAGTTGCCGCTGCAGGTAAGCATGATCACTTTGATTTAATTACCACACAGGGCTTACTGCGCCTCAACGATCCACGCCGCTTTGGTGCGGTAGTTTTTGCACCAGCTGAGCAATCACCCACCGCACAAAAGCTGTTGGGTAAGTTGGGCGTCGAGCCTTTAACAGATGCTTTTGACGCTAAAACCTTCCATCAAGTGCTTAAAAAACGCCAAACGGCGATCAAACAAGTTCTTTTGGGGGGCGAATTAGTCGTTGGTGTCGGCAATATTTACGCGTCCGAAGCCTTGTTTATGGCAGGTATTCGTCCGACAACCCCTGCAAGCAACATCAGCCTGCCTAGAGCCACCAAATTGCATGCTGCGATTCAAGAGGTCTTAGCCCGCGCCATCTCCAAAGGCGGCAGCACTTTGCAAGATTTCTCAAGTGCCAAGGGTGAATCTGGCTACTTCCAGCTAGAAGCCAAGGTTTACGACCGGGCTGGATTGCCGTGTTTGGTTTGCGAAACCCCGATAAAGAAAATCGTGCAAGGTCAGCGCTCGACGTTTTACTGTTCTGTATGCCAAAAACCATAAGCGACCCATTGCGTTCAAAAGTCATGGCGGAATTTGCGCCCGCACTCATCGCTTGGCAAAAAACGCATGGCCGACACGATTTACCTTGGCAAAACACACGCGACCCGTACAAAGTGTGGCTGTCTGAAATCATGCTGCAGCAAACGCAAGTCGTTACTGTGAAAGACTATTTTGCGCGTTTCCTAGCCGCCCACCCCACGGTAGCAAGCTTGGCTGCCGCCAGTTTGGACGATGTGCTGGCGCTGTGGAGCGGCCTAGGCTACTACAGCCGCGCCCGCAACATGCACCGCTGCGCGCAAGATGTGGTTGCGCTACATGGCGGCGCATTCCCCCAAACGGCAGAAGTGCTGCAAACCTTGCCTGGCATCGGCCCCTCCACAGCGGCAGCCGTCGCCTCGCTGTGTTTCAGCGAGCGGGTGGCTATTTTGGATGGCAATGTGAAGCGGGTGTTGACGCGGTTGCTGGGTTTTGAGGCTGATTTGGCCAAATCTGCCAATGAAAAAGCCTTGTGGCAGCTCGCCACCCAAGTTTTGCCCCATGATGATTTGTGGACGGCCATGCCGCACTACACCCAAGGTGTCATGGACTTAGGCGCAACGCTGTGCACCACCCGTAGCCCTAATTGCTTGCTGTGCCCCGTAGAAAAACTGTGCGCGGCTAAAAAAGCGGGCAATCCTGAAGCATATCCCGTCAAAACCAAAACCTTGAAGCGCACCAGCCAATCGATCTGGTTGCTATGGGCGACGCAGCCAGGTGGCTCGGTTTATCTAGAGCAACGCCCCACGCCCGGTGTGTGGGCGGGCTTGTATTGTTTGCCTGTTTTCGACAGTTTTGAGGCACTGAAAGCCGTAGTTTTACCGGCGGACGCTTCGCTTTTGCAAGATGGCGAGGTGTTTAAGCATGTTTTGACGCATAAGGATTTGCATATTCACCCTGTACGCTTGCAAATGGTAGAAAAACCAAAGCCTGCAGCGCTGAAAATCAAAGGAAATTGGATTGCCGCAGATGCTTGGCCTGCGCTTGGTCTGCCTGCACCCGTTCGAAAGCTGCTTGGTACGATATAAATTGGCTTTAGCCGGTGTATTCGTTGCCTGAGCAGCTATTAATTTTGAATTATTTTAATGTAATTCTCTGTGCCGTTTCAGTGTTACAAATTTACCTGAATTGTCATCTGCAAAGCTTACTGCCAGCTGCTCCACCAAGTAAACCGAGCGATGTTGCCCACCTGTGCAGCCAATGGCGATGGTGACGTAGCTGCGGTGGTCGCGGGCGAGGGCTGTGAGCCATTTGCTGACGAATTTGGAAATATCCGCTTGCATGTCAGCCACCTCGGGCTGCTGTTGCAGAAAGTTGGCTACGGGCGCGTCGCGACCCGTTAGTTGGCGCAGCTCAGGTTCGTAGTGTGGGTTGGGCAGCATGCGCACATCAAAAACGTAGTCTGCATCCATGGGGATGCCGCGTTTGAAGGCAAAAGACTCAAACACCAGTGTCATGCTGCTAGATGGCGCTGAAATTAAATCCTTTACAAAGGCCAGAAGCTGCGCTGGGCGAATCATGCTGGTGTCAATGATGTGCGAATCTTCGCGTAAATCAGCCAACATGCCGCGTTCTAACTCAATGGCTTCTAGCAAGATGTGCTGCATGCTGGCTTGTTCGTCGATATTTGACGAGGTTTGGCTAGAAAGTGGGTGCTTTCTGCGCGTTTCTGAAAAGCGGCGCACCAAGGTGTCAGTGGTCGCGTCTAGAAACAAAGATTTCAAGTTAACATCACGATTTTTCAATGCTGACAAGAGCTTAGGCACCATGGGTAGCGAGATGGAGCTGCGAATATCCATCGCAATCGCCACTTGCTTGACGCCATGCTGCTGCTCTAAGTCGATGAAAGGTAGCAGCAACTCAGGCGGCAAGCTGCTGCTCTAAGTCGATGAAAGGTAGCAGCAACTCAGGCGGCAAGTTGTCAACGCAGTAAAACCCAGCGTCTTCCAAAGCATGCAGCGCCACAGATTTGCCTGAGCCAGACATGCCTGTGATTAAAACCAGCTCTAAAGTCATGCCAAAGCCTTGTTTTTAGTTGATTTGGCATCCAAAATCGATAAAACTGGGGCTAATTTGCCATTATCCAAGGTATTTACTGCCTGAGTAGCTATCATTTCTGTAGCGTGCAAAAGCGTTGCATCTGTTACCTGTGCGCCGCCCAGCATGCGGGCGACCTCGGCTATGCGGGCGGTTGCAACGACTTCGGTCACACTGCTTTCGGTATTTTGACCCTGCAAACTCTTGGCGACAACTAAGTGTTGATCTGCACATGCAGCCACTTGCGGCAAATGCGTCACCGCCAGCACTTGTCTGTCCACGCCAAGCTGTTTCATCAGCCTGCCTACCGTCTCGGCAACTGCGCCGCCCACGCCCGCGTCAACCTCGTCAAAAATCAAGGTTTGCGCTGTGCCCAGCTGACTGGTGACGACCGAAATCGCCAAAGCAATACGAGACAATTCACCACCTGAAGCCACTTTGCCCACAGGGCGCGGCGTGCTGCCCGCGTGGCCAGCAACCAAAAAGCCCACGTCTTCTAGCCCAGCCTCTGCCGGTGCATCCAATGCCGTCAAAGCCACCTCAAACGCGCCGCCTTGCATGCCCAAGCCTTGCATCGCGCTGGTAATGGCGGCTGCCAACTTAGGCGCTGCGGTGCGGCGCTTTTTGGAAATAGCTGTTGCCTCTAGCTGAAACGCTTTGGCGGATTTTTGCTCAGCAGCTTCTAAAGCGGCTAAGTCTGTCGAGGCATCCAAGCGCGTTAATTCTTCTTTCCACGAAGCGAGCAAGACCGGCAACTCTTCAGGTGTGCGTTTG
>JBEGUP010000322.1:0-2572 GCA_041178825.1 Pseudomonadota bacterium
AAAGATGCGATGAATGACACGCTTGCGTTGGCCGCTGGCATCAAAGCTTTACCGATCACGTTGAAAGCTGCACGTCCGATTGACGAGGCGATTAGCAGCGCGGGTGGTGTGACGTTTGAGGGGATGAATGCAGCGCTGATGCTCCAATCGGAAGTGAAAGCGAACAAAAAGCTAAGCGCTGGCGTATCAAACGGGGTGTTTTGTGCAGGCGAAATGCTGGACTGGGAAGCGCCCACGGGTGGATACTTGTTGACTGCTTGTTTGTCCAGTGGTTTTGCCGCAGGACAGGGCGCAGCGCAATATTTATCGACTTAACTTGTCGACATATCTTATCGACGAACCTGTAAAGCGCCTGGGTTGACGATGTTGGTCGGCGTGCCTTTGACGAAATTTAAGATGTTGTCAAAGGCGGCGCTGAAGTACATCTCGTAGGTGTCTTGCTCGACATACCCAATGTGCGGCGTGCAAATGCAGTTTTCCAAGCGAAGCAGGGCTTGGCCTTGCAGCACAGGTTCTGACTCGTAAACGTCAACAGCAGCCATACCTGGGCGGCCACGGTTGAGTGCGGAGATCAGGGCATCAGGCTCGATCAATTCGGCGCGAGACGTGTTGACAACCAACGAAGTTGGTTTCATCAATGACAGCAGCGACGATGTGACCAATCCGCGCGTTGCATCATGCAGACGTAAGTGCAAGGTGAGTACATCGCAGGCCGAGAAAAAGGCTTCGACAGACGTGGCTGAAGCATAGCCATCATTTCTGGCTTTTTGGCGCGATTCTTCACTGCCCCAAACCATCACATTCATGCCAAAAGCTTGGCCATAACCAGCAACCAATTGCCCGATTTTGCCGTACCCCCAAATGCCCAAGGTGCGGCCTTTGAGATTCATGCCCAACCCAAAATTTGCCGGCATGGCCGTGGTTTTTAAGCCTGATTGTTGCCAGCCGCCATGCTTTAGTGTGGCTATGTATTGAGGCAAACGGCGCATCGCCGCCATGATGAGCGCCCAGGTCATTTCCGCCGGGGCTGTAGGTGAGCCAGTGCCATCTGCAACCGCGATACCACGCTCAGTGCAAGCGTTGACATCAATGTGAGCGCCGACTTTGCCAGTTTGTACGATCAACTTAAGTTTAGGAAGCTTTTCTATGATTTGACGGTTCAGATGCGTACGCTCACGAATCAGCACAATGATGTCAGCATCTTTCAAACGTAAAGACAATTGCCCAACACCTTTTACGGTGTTGGTATAAACCTTGGCGTTGAAAGCGTCTAACTTGGCAGCACATTCCAGCTTGCGCACAGCATCTTGGTAGTCGTCTAGGATCACAATATTTATCATTCTAAGTACTTTCGTAAGTTGTTGTTTTTATTGGATTTATTGATGTAAATCCTTGATTTAATGAAATATTTTGTCAATTCAGCGTAGTTTTTGGCGTAACATTAAACCCGTCTAAACACGCTAAAACCCGTTTACACTTGCCACTTGGCGTAGGTTTTGGCGTAGGTTTTTTACGTCCTCAGCGCGCCTCCATAAAAGGTAGTACATGTATTTTGACGCAAGAGCAGCTAAGCTTCTAAAACCAGGTATGCATATTGTCGTTGATGGCTGTACAGGGCTGCGTTTGATTGCATCTGAAAACCGTCGCACTTGGGCCTACCGTTACAAAGATCCAGCGACAGATCTCATGAAACAAATCAAAATCGGCTCGTGGCCAGCCATGCCAGTGGCTGAAGCAGCAGCGGAGTGGCAGGAGCTACGGGCTCGTCGTGATAACGGCGAAGACCTGACGGCAACCAAGCGCAAGGCGAAGTTTGCCATCAAAATCGGCCCAGAGCTGGGCTACACGTTGGGGCAGATGGTGGATGACTACGCCAGCGGCTATTTGGAGAGGCGGCGGGAGCCCAAAGGTGCTAAGGCCGTCTATGCGCGGCTGAAAAACGCACTGGCTGATTACCTCGATGTGCCGGCCAACATAGTCAATCGTCGTTTTGTGTTTGATCTTGTCGAAACGCTTTCAGACCGACCCGTGATGGCAGGGAGTGTAAAGAGTGAGATGGGAGCCGCATGGGACTATGCCCTGGATGCTGGCCGCATTCCTGACGATCTCCCTAACTGGTGGCGGCTGGTAGCGGTTCGCAAGTTACGCAGTTTGGGAGCGGTACGAGATGGCGTGCATAAGGGCACGACTAAACGAACGCTGTTGGAAGTTGAAATATCTAAGCTATTTCATATGGATATGAAAAGATTTAGCCAGCAGGTGCAGGATTTTTTGACTGTTCAGCTCTGGACTTGTACGCGGGGTGCAGAGATTGTGCAAATGCGGCGTGAGCAAATCACCGAGGAAAAAGATGGCTGGTGGTGGACAATGCCCAAGTCCATGACCAAGGGTAAACACAAGGTCGCTGCGACTGACTTGCGGGTGCCGCTTCTTGGGCGTGCCTTGGAGATTGTGCAGCGGCTGATTGCAGTGAATGATGGTTGGCTGTTTCCTAGCGTCTCACGACTTGGGGTTATCGGTCATCAGCAACAGACCTACATGCAGACCAAAGTACATTATTTTCAACCGTACA
>JBEGUP010000323.1:0-2563 GCA_041178825.1 Pseudomonadota bacterium
TACCTCCTAGCCATCCAATTCTTCACCCGCATCCCCGTCACGGGCCGGCTGGCGGCTTGGGTGGGGTACAGCCCTGAGATGCTGCGTGCCAGTGCAGCGCATTTTCCGGGGGTGGGGGTGGGGGTGGGTGGGTTGGTGGCGGTCTTGAGTGCGGTTATGCTGGTGTTCTTACCGCAAAACTCACCGTTGTCGCCCTTAGTGGTCGCTGTGTTGGGCACGGTTTTTAGTGTGATGCTGACAGGTGCTTTCCATGAAGATGGCTTGGCGGACATTGCCGACGGTTTGGGCGGATCTCAAAACCGTGAACGCGCCTTGGAGATCATGAAAGACTCACGCGTCGGTGCGTTTGGCGCGATTGCGGTGACGCTGGTTTTGCTGGCCAAAGTGTCGCTGCTGGCGCTGATTGGAGATGTCGATCCAGCCGTCATGGTCGTTGGCATCTTCGCAGCCCATGTAGCTTCGCGCACCTTTCCGCTGCTGTTAATTCGCTTGCTGCCGCATGTGGGAGACATTGCAGGCAGTAAATCCAAGCCTTTGGCGGATCAAATCAGCGGGTTTAGCTTGTTTATTGCTTTTTTATGGCTATTTATTTCTATATCTTTTGTATTTATTGCCTATGATGCTATAAATTTAATAATTCCAATGTTGGCTTCAAGTATCGCCTTTTTGTACATGTGGCGGCTTTTTGCAAAGCGTTTGCAGGGTTTCACTGGTGACTGTTTAGGTGCAACGCAGCAAGTATGCGAAGTCGGGTTTTATCTGGGCTTGGCGCTCGCCTTGGCATGATGTGAGGCAGCACACGTGATGAAACTTTGGCTTGCCCGCCACGCCCAACCGCTGATTGGCAAAGGCATTTGCTACGGCGCGACCGATATTGCCGCTGATGTTGCGCCGACCACTGCTGCCGCTAGGTCTCTTGCCACAAGGTTGCCGGCAAACACCATTTGCCGCATTTCACCGCTGCGCCGCTGCCAACAACTCGCGGCAGCATTGGCTTTGCTGCGCCCCGACTTGGCTATCCAATCAAGCACCTGCACCGACCTGCGCTTGCACGAGGTTAATTTTGGTCATTTTGAAGGCATGCCATGGGCACAGATTCCTAAATCTGCCATTGATGCCTGGACCGCTGACTTTGGCAACCACCGCTTTGGTGGTGTAGAAAGTGCCAATGATGTGCTGCTGCGCGTCAAAGCCGCGTTTGACGACACGTTGGCGCTGAACTGCCGCAATGTACTTTGGATCACCCATGCGGGTGTCATTCGTGCTGCTAGCTTGGTCATGCAGGGTATTTACCAAGTTTCCAGCACACAACAATGGCCTCAAGCGGTGGTAGAGTTTGGCAGTTGTGTCACTATTGACTATGATTAAGTTTCAAGCATCCCTACCCACTGACTTCACTGACTGAAAGCGCACCATGACCATCAATGTAAAAATCGATTTAGGCTACGAGTTTGACGTCAAAGCCAGCGCAGCAGACGTTTTTGCCGTGCTGTCAGATGTGCCTACATCCGCCAGCTTCTTCCCGAAAGTCGACAAGCTGGTTGATTTAGGCGGTAACTCATACCGCTGGGAGATGGAGAAAATCGGCGTTGCCTCGGTCAATTTGCAAACGATTTATGCGTCCAAATATGTATCCAACAAAGCCAAAGGCACGGTGATGTGGTCACCCATCAAGTCCGAAGGCAACGCACTCGTCTCAGGCAGCTGGACCATTCGAGACAACAAAAAATCAACCAATTTGGTACTGCAAATCAATGGCGACCTAGAAATCCCGTTGCCAAGTTTGATGAAAATGGTGGTCTCCCCTATTGTCGAAGGCGAGTTTGAGAAGATGGTTGAAAAGTACATCGACAACCTGACCAAGAAGTTTGGCGGCGAGGTTTAAACCTCATAACACTGTTTATTTTTGTGTGCTAAAGCTCTAATTTTGTGAATTAATTAACACTTTATTAGTATTTTTTAAACTCAATTTTCGATTTGTATCAATCTGCATCAAATAATGAGGACATTATTTTTTGCGAATTGAAGCATGTCATCTTTGAGCTCACTTTTAAGCAGAATTTTTGGACTAAGCAAGCCGTCGCAAGACGACATTGACTTCGCCCACTCGGCGCTGAACGACTTGGACATCCATGTGGCCCTTTCAGCCCATGAAAACTGGAAAAACCGCCTGCAAGCCTATTTAGATGGCACGTCCGGAGAAGTGTTTGATGCTAATGTGGTGTGTTTTGACGACCGCTGCGATTTGGGCAAATGGATTCACTCGTCCGGCAAAGCCAAGTTGGGGCAATACCCCGGTTTCACCGCGCTGATGAGCCACCACAAAATGTTTCACTTCGCGGCGTCCAACGTCGTAGCTTTGCAAGGCCGTGGCAAAACGGCAGAGGCAGGCGTGATTTTGAATGGTCAATTCACCCAGTTTTCAAAATCTGTGGCGAACGATTTGCATGCACTCAGCGACATGGTCTTGAAAAAACAAATGGAATCAGCCTTTTCGTAAAAAAAAGGCTGAAGACCTTGTATTTATTGCTTAAGCAGCTATAAAAATAATAGCTACTTAGGC
>JBEGUP010000324.1:0-2563 GCA_041178825.1 Pseudomonadota bacterium
ACGTCAAATTGATGTGGATTTGTGGCGTTGGTCATAAAAGTGTCTAAATAACGTTAATTTCGTTCAAAATAAATCAAAAACGTTTAAATAAAACGATTAATGGACATGCCACTGACATCAACATCGGGGGCGCGTTTAGCAATCAAATCCGCCAAAACCCGAGCGCTGCCGCAGCTGAGCGCCCAGCCATTGTCACCGTGGCCCACATTCAGCCAAATATTCGGCACACCGCTAGCGCCCAAAACGGGTGGACCGTCAGGCAGCATGGGTCTAGCGCCTTTCCATTCAGTCACGCTGGCACCCATGTTTGAAATGTGAGCCGCGCCAGGAAACCAGTCTTGCAGCACTTTGTAAAGTGTTGAAATCGCGCTGACGGGTTTGTTGTCTAGCGAACCGCCAATTTCAGCACTACCCGCCACACGCACGCGGTTGCCCATGCGCGTGATCGCCACTTTATAGTGCTCGTCTATCACCGCACTGCGGGGCGCGTTGAGCGGTTCGCGAATGGCGGCGCTGATGGCGTAGCCGTAAACGGGAACGAGTGGCAGTTTGCATTTAAGCGGTTTTAGAATCGGTTTGAGTAGCTCGCTGCTTGCCGCACCTGTGCACATGACGACGGCGTCGAAAGCTCTAGGTTCAATCTCATTTGCTATATTTAAAATAGCACATTTGGCAGATAATACGCTGGCTACAGTCGTATTCATCTCATATTTAACGCCTAATTTTTGTGATTCAGCCTTGAGTAGCAAGGTGAACTCACGGCAGTTCCCTACTTCATCACTGGGTAAATGTACAGCGCCAAAAAATGCGTTGTCGGGGTTGATGGCGGGCTCGACGATGCGGGCTTCTTCGGCGGTCAACTCTTTGAATGACACGCCAGCTTCACGCAACACTTGCAGGTTGGGTTGCATCAGCTTGACATCCTTGGCGTTACGCAATAGCACCATCAGGCCCTCATTGCGCTCAAATTCCAACGACAAATCGGCGGTAACGGCGTGCAAGCGCTCACGACTGTAGCTGGCAAGTGCCAGCATTCGGCTACGGTTAGCAAGGTAGGTTTCCAGCTTGCAGGCGCGCCAAGCTTGCCACAACCAGGTTAAGTCGTTGTTTGATAAAGGGAATTTAATTTTTACAGGCGCGTGGCGACTAAAAAGGTTTTTGAAAACCTTAAAGGGCATGCCAGGCGTTGCCCAAGGGGCTGCGTAGCCAGGCGCAACAATGCCGGAGTTGGCAAAGCTGGATTCGACGGCGATGGATGCGTTGCGCTCAAAAACGGTGACGTCGTGGCCATCACACGCCAGCTCATAGGCTGTGGTGACGCCAACGACGCCTGCGCCAACTATGGCAATTTTCATGGATAAATACGGTATTTCTGGACGGGAGATAAGGGGAAGGTCAGCGCAAAGGCATTAAAAACCATGCTTACTCAGATTATCGTAGATAAAGAGCGCCATGCTATAATCGACAGGCTTTACCAGCTATGCACAGCACTGTGCAGAGAGGGTGAAGTTATTCGCGAATCCGTCCATTCAAGGTGTTGCGCAAGAGCAGTTAGCTGTTTTTCTCACAACTAGGGCGGATTTTAGACCTAACCTTTTGATTTAATTGGAATTAATCATGTCAGTAACCATGCGTGAAATGCTAGATGCGGGCGTTCATTTCGGACACCAAACTCGTTTCTGGAACCCAAAGATGGCTCCGTTTATTTTCGGTCATCGCAACAAAATTCACATCATCAACTTGGAAAAATCACTCCCGATGTTCCAAGAAGCTACCAAGTTTGTGCGTCAATTGACGGCAAATGGCGGTACCGTTTTGATGGTTGGCACCAAGCGCCAAGCACGCGAAATCTTGTCTACAGAAGCGTTGCGCGCAGGCGTGCCTTTCGTTGACCAACGCTGGTTGGGTGGCATGATGACCAACTTCAAAACGGTCAAAATCTCTCTCAAGCGCTTGAAAGAGATGAAAGTTCAGCAAGAAGCTGGTCTTGACGCTTTGAGCAAAAAAGAACAACTCATGTTCTCCCGCGAAATGGCCAAGCTTGAGCGTGACATGGGCGGCATTCAAGACATGACTGGTTTGCCAGATGCGATTTTCGTGATCGACGTCGGTTACCACAAAATTGCTATCCAAGAAGCACGTAAATTAGGCATTCCTTTGATCGGCGTGGTTGACTCTAACCACTCTCCAGAAGGCATTGACTACATCATCCCAGGTAACGACGACTCATCTAAAGCAGTTGCTTTGTATGCTCGCGGTATTGCTGATGCGATCATTGAAGGTCGTAATAACCGCTCTAACGAAGTTGTTAAAGCGGCTAAGCCTGAAGGTGCAGACGAGTTTGTAGAAGTTGAAGAGGCGCCAGCGGCATAAACATAAGTTTTGCCCTCGCTTAGGCTTGAGCTAAGCAGAAAAGAGGGGGGCACTGGTTGCCCTCTTTTTTTAGCCAAAATTTTAATATTTGAATATTGAGTAGGAGTTAGATATGACCACAATTACCGCCAGCATGGTAGCCGCATTGCGCGCAAAGACCGATGCTCCAATGGTGGAATGCAAAAAAGCC
>JBEGUP010000325.1:0-3040 GCA_041178825.1 Pseudomonadota bacterium
CACATCGAACGAGATGTTTGACCTGCCAACTTTCCCCAAGCGCTTACTGGTCGTAGGCGGCGGCTACATTGCCTGCGAATTTGCGTCGATTTTCAACGGCTTGGGCTCAACAGTGACGCAGCTGTACCGAGGCGAACAGATTTTGCGTGGTTTTGATGACGAAGTGCGGCATTTTGCAGCGGGGGAGATGGTCAAGGCGGGCGTGGATTTGCGTCTGGGGGCTGATGTGGCGGCGATTGAGCGCACGGCAGCAGGTTTGCAGGTGACTTTGCAAGGTGATGCAAAGGCACAAATCATTGTCGACACCATACTCTACGCCACTGGTCGCGTGCCCAATGTGAACGGTTTGGGGTTGGAGGCCTTGCAAATCAAACAAGGCAAAGATGGTGCAATAGAGGTCAATGCCGACTACCAAACCAGCGTGCCCAGCATCTACGCGCTCGGCGACGTGACCGCGCGGGTGCAGCTCACGCCCGTAGCGCTTGGCGAGGCGATGGTATTGGTCGACCATTTGTTTGGCCCACCCGCTGGCAAAACCGCCCGCAGCATGAGCTACCAGTTCATCCCTACAGCCGTCTTTACCCACCCCAACATCGGCACCGTGGGTTACTCAGAAGCGAGCGAGTTCAAAGCGCTGAAACACACCCTGAGCGGCAGCACCGAGCGCACGTTTATGAAGCTGCTGGTCGACGCCGCCACCGACCGCGTGATCGGCCTGCACATGGTCGGCCCAGATGCGGGAGAAATCGTCCAAGGCTTCGCCGTCGCCATGAAAGCCGGCGCCACCAAAGCCATGTTTGACAGCACCATTGGCATCCACCCCACAGCGGCTGAAGAATTTGTGACGATGCGGGAGCCGGTTAAAGGATAATGTTGAATATTAAGAAGTTTATGGCTGTAGCAGTCGTATTTATTGTCTAAACAGCTATATTATTTATAGTAAATTACAGTTTAACAACGGTTACAGCCTTGTTTGGTGTGGACAAAGGCGAGCGCTGCAGCCATTGAAAAACAGAGTCGACTGTGACCGTTTCGATGCGATCGGAAAACCGCTTTTCACTAGGGTGGTCATCAAACGCAACGTTCGCCGATGAAATGCGACCGCCTAACCGTGTGAGGCTGTCGATTTTTAAGGTCGTTGGTTGGTAGCCTTTGAATTGCAACCAAGCTTGGGCTTTGCCTCGTGTATCAGTGACGTTGTAGCTTGATTGCGCAATGCTTGGCTCCATCGCTGATGCCAACGTTTCAATTGCCCATTGGTTAGATTGTTGGTATCTTTTACCCCACACGTAGCTGACGATGCTGTACGGCTTGTGATGCATTTGTATCGCCTGCGTAGGGCTTTGAATCACCGTGAGTAGGCGGGATTGCACCTCGGCAGATGGCGCAATCCAAGCGGCTTCGGCGCGCCACAGATCGTCTAAGAAAAACTCTCCCAAACCTTGGCGGTAAATTGCCGATGTGCTGGTGCCACACTCGTTGAGTTTGTGTAAAACGCGCCATGTATGGCCGCCTTGTCCATCGGGCAGTTGGTAGGCCAGCCCCAAATGCGAGTAACGCAGCCCATATTTGGTCAAATCTTGGCCAGCGCGCGCCAAAATGACTACTTTTTCGCCGCTGGCGTTCAGCGCGGTAAGTGTTTTTTCTGCCAAAGCAAAGCTGCGCTCTAGGGTTTGTGGAGTGAGTTTTTTTGCCTCGCAGGTACGCCCTGCATGGGCAGCAGGCGGCAATGCAAAGCAAAGAAAGGTCAGGCTTGCGGTGATAAAAGCAGTCAATTTCTTCATGGCAGTCTCGATTAATAGGTTTGGCGTTCGTTGTAAAGCAAGGCTTTGCCGAGTGCATTGGGTATGAATGCAATGGCCTCACCAGCGGCAGAAAGCACAGTACCGGCACCGATAACCGTCACGACCACGGAGGCGCCCGCGATGAGCACCACGCCACCAGCTGCTTTTGCCGCAAATTCAACACTGACGCGTGCGCCATCTGAAGCCCGCTCTAAAACATAGACGGTTCCGCGTGCGGTACTTTCCACGGTTTTGACGATGAGCACCGCGCCTGTGGTTGACAGCGCAACGGGCACAGCAACCACAACACCCGCAACGGCGCTTGCGCCCACAGAAGCCGTTGCAACGACTGAAGCAATCGGCAGGGCAGAAAGCGCGCTGATGGCAGAGGCTTCAGACTGTGCTTGCGCAGCCATGCCGGTTGATAACAGCGTACAAACTACGCTGAGTGAGATGATGATTTTAGAAAAGATTGATTTCATAGTTGGCTCCAAAGGTGTTACAAAGAGGGCTTAAACAGCGCGTAGTTCGTTCAAATCTGCTTCGTGTTTGTCGCGCAGTGTTTTGGCCAGCGTGAAGCTGCAAGTGATCAAATACAGCCAGCTCACACCTAAAAAGGCTTTATAGGTTTCGTTAACTTCCATGCGCCACAAACCCCAACCAGTGAGCGACATAGCGAGAAAAAAGCCACCCCACACCACCAACTTGAACATGGGCGTATCGATAGATTTGCCTTCGACTTTGCTTTTTTCTTGATCACGCACATATTTGGCGAGTACAAAGGCCGCAGAGAGACAAAAAAAGTAACCCATCACCATGAATGCGCGGTCTAAATCTTTGCCGGGTAAATAAGACAAACCGACGGCGCACAGAAAAACAGCGATCAGAAACGACATCCACACTTGCAATTGCCAAGGTTTGGAATCGCGGTGAATAATTACTTGGTGAACTTGCTCAGCTTGCATATAGCATCCTTTAAATAATGAAGAGGTGCTAAATGTAAAACGACCTCCTCATAAAAGGATGCAAATAACGGTACAGTTCAAACCATATAAACCTTTAGTATCAAAAAATGATACTGAAAGCGTGAGTTACATGGTTGTTAGTTTGGCAACGGTGGCTTGCAATGTCGCAGGTTGTACATCTGCAGGTTGAACAGCCGCACCCACATTCAAACCCACACGGCTAAACACACCGCGTCTGAATGGACGCACCATCGCACCATCTTGTTCAATACGGCTGAAGTACGAACCCCA
>JBEGUP010000326.1:0-2558 GCA_041178825.1 Pseudomonadota bacterium
GCATGGAAAATTGCTGGCAGCAAGTTCAATGATTTGATGGCCTCATGGCTACTTTCTAAACCTAAAGGCTTATATCTGTCATCGTTCAAAGCGCTCAAACGTGGTGTGGTAGATCAAATTCGCAGCCACGAAGGGCCTTTTGCCTATTTGGACGGTTTGATTTTAGACATCACGCGACGCATTGCCACGGTTGAAATTCAGCACGGCACCCGTGCCTATGGTGAAGGCAATTACAGCTTCAAGAAGTCCATATCTTTGTGGTTGCGCATGGTGACGGGTACATCTATTGTGCCGTTGCGATTGGTCTCTTTGATGGGTGCACTGATTGCGACGTTGGGGTTTTTAGGCGCAATTTTTGTTATTGTTAGCAATTACCTTTACCCTAATGAATCTAAAGGTTGGGCGTCTATCATTGTCACAATTCTTTTGGTGAGCGGTTTTCAAACTCTGTTCATCGGTGTGTTGGGAGAGTATTTAGGGCGTATCCATTTACGGCTGAACAACAAACCTCAATACTTATTTCGTTTTACGACGAAAAACGATGCTGAGTTTCCGAAACTTAATGTCAGACTTTAGCCAGAAATCAACCGCTTTATGACGATGATCGCCCATCCGCAGTCCCTGCATTTTGCGGGGCCACTCTTGCTACAAAGTGGCAAAAGCATACGCGCCTACGATCTCGCTTATGAAACCTACGGCACGCTCAATGCCGATAAATCAAACGCTGTATTGGTTTGCCACGCACTGAATGCCTCACACCATGTCGCTGGCGTGTACGCCAATGCGGATGTAAAAGCTCAAGAAAAATCGGCTGGTTGGTGGGACAACATGATTGGCCCGGGCAAGCCTGTCGACACCAACCACTTTTTTGTCATTGGTGTCAACAACTTAGGCTCTTGCTTTGGATCTACTGGGCCCATGCATGTCAACCCAGATACCCAACAAGTTTATGGTGCGGATTTTCCTGTCGTTACTGTTGAAGATTGGGTAAACGCACAAGCCTTGTTGATGGACAAACTGGGTATTGAGACACTTGCCGCAGTGATGGGCGGCAGCTTGGGTGGCATGCAAGCTTTGAGCTGGACGCTGCAATACCCAAACCGCTTGCGGCATGCCGTGGTCATTGCTAGTGCGCCCAACTTAACTGCAGAAAACATTGCCTTCAACGAAGTTGCGCGACGCGCCATCGTGACTGACCCTGATTTTCATGAAGGGCATTTTTACCAGCATGGCGTCATTCCCAAGCGCGGGCTACGCATTGCGCGAATGATTGGCCACATCACCTATTTGAGTGACGATGTGATGAATGCCAAATTTGGCCGCCAATTGAAGCAATCACTCGGCCTCGAAAGCTCAAAGCTTAAAGCTAATGCTGATGCTGATGCGTACAGTTACACCACACAAGAAGTTGAGTTTCAAATCGAAAGCTATTTGCGCCACCAAGGTGATAAATTTGCCGAATATTTTGATGCAAACACCTATTTACTCATCACCCGTGCTCTTGATTATTTCGACCCCGCGCGTCAATTTAAAGGTGATTTAACCCAAGCTTTGGCGCTAGCAAGAGCTAAGTTTTTGTTGGTTAGCTTCACAACAGACTGGCGATTCTCTCCTGGCCGTAGCCGAGAAATTGTCAAGGCATTGCTAGACAACAATCGCGATGTGAGCTATGCAGAAATCGATGCACCTCATGGGCACGATGCATTTTTACTTGATGACCAGCGTTACATGGACTTAGTTCGCTCTTACTTTAATAGCATATCGAATGAAATTTCGCTTACAACAACTATGAAAGATGTAGCATGAGTGATCTAGCCACCATGCAAGCCCTTGCCCAACTTGTGCCGATGGGCTCGCGCGTGCTTGATTTAGGTTGTGGCGATGGCGCACTACTCGCGCACCTACGAGCTACCCGAAACTGCACAGGCTACGGTATTGAAATTGACGATGCCAATGTGCTGGCCTGCGTGAAACGCGGTGTCAATGTCGTTCAATTGAACTTAGATGAAGGCTTGGCATTGTTTGACGACGCTTCATTTGATGTTATTCTGCAAATCGACACCTTGCAACATTTGCGCAATGCTGAAGTGATGCTGCGTGAAACCGCGCGAGTTGGGCGCTTAGGGATTGTTGCTTTCCCCAATTTCGCGCATTGGCCTAATAGATTAAGTATTTTGCTTGGCCGCATGCCCGTTACCCGACGTTTGCCGTACCAGTGGTATGACACACCCAATATTCGCGTAGGAACGCATACTGACTTGCGCGAGCTTGCATTGCATAACGGCCTGAAAGTACAAGACAGTTTTGGTATGCAAGAAGGCCGTATTGTTCGCTTTGCGCCAAATTTACTGGCAGGAACTTCAGTTTTTTTATTTTCTAGATAAGTTTTACCTCTTTATCGACTTAACACGTAACCCATGAATTCAAAATTGCAGCCTACAGTTTCATTTTCTGAAGCTCTGAAATTTTGGTTCAAACTCGGCTTCATCAGCTTTGGTGGCCCTGCCGGGCAGATTGCCATCATGCACAAAGAGCTGGTGGATGAAAAGCGTTGGATT
>JBEGUP010000327.1:0-2552 GCA_041178825.1 Pseudomonadota bacterium
CCAAAAGGCACGAGTCGTTCTTTGTTGCCTTTGCCGATCACGCGAAGTACGCCCTCGGTCATGCTCAGGTTAAACACTTTCAAAGTCACCAATTCGCTCACACGCAGGCCGCTGGCGTACATCAGCTCCAGCATGGTACGGTCACGCAAACCCAGCGGCGTGTCAATGTCTGGCGCGTCCAACAACGCTTCCACCTGCGACTCCGTCATGGTTTTTGGCACACGCAACGCTTGTTTGGCGGCTTGCAGCTTTAACGTTGGGTCTGCGCTGATAAACCGTTCACGCATCGCCCAGCGGAAATAGCGTTTCAACACCGTCAGCCGGCGGTTGGCAGATGTCGCCTTGGTGGATGCGTGTTTGGCAGAAAAATAGGCGTTGATGTCAGCTTCACCCGTTTCATCAACGCCTTTACTGATTGTTGCTAACCACTGTGCATACAGCGTTAAATCACGCCTGTAAGCTTCCAACGTGTTTTTTGATAGCCCATCTTCCAGCCAAAGTGCATCGATAAAGGTATCGATGTGGTTGGCGGGATGAATGGGCGCGGTTACTTCATTAGAAATGACTTGAATCAATCCAGCTTCAATTTCGCTGTAGCCACAACCTTTTGGTAAACAGCTAATTCATCCTTCATTTGCGCGGCAAACTGCTCTGGCGTGTTTCCTAAAACGATGGAACCCGTGTCTTCAATCCGCTTACGAATAGCTGGATCTTCCAAGGCTTTGCGGACACCAGAGTTCACTTTATCCACAATATCCTTTGGCAAACCTTTCGGGCCATACACACCGTAGTAAGCCATGCGGTTCACTGGCTCTAAGCCCAGCTCTTTGAAGGTCGGCACATTCGGCATAGATGCCAAACGCTGCGGCGCGGCCACTGCCACGGCAATCAAACGGCCAGCGGTGATATGTGGCAAAGCAGACGGCACGTTGTCAAAAATGATTTGCACTTGACCGCCCACCGTGTCGCGCAAAGCTGGGCCCGCGCCAGAATAGGGAATGTGCGTTAAAAACACGCCCTGCAAGCCCTTCCACAGCTCAGTTTGCAGGTGACCAATGCCGCCTACGCCAGAAGATGCATAAGAATATTTGCCTGGATTTTTCTTCAACTCAGCCACAAAAGCCTTGTAATCTTTGGCAGGAAAGCTGGGGTGTACCGCAATCACATTAGGCGTGGCTGCAATGTTGATGATGGGCGTGAAATCTGTCGCCACGTTGTAGGGCATTTTCGGGTTGATTGCGGGGTTAGCCGCTGTCGTGGACACCGTTGCCATGCCCAGTGAATAACCATCTGGCGCAGCCTTGGACGTTTCATTCGCGCCCACCACACCGCCGCCGCCCACTTTATTTTCAATAATCACGTTTTGACCCAAGGCTTTGCCCAATGGCTCAGACATGACGCGAGCAATGATGTCGGTTGTACCACCCGGTGCAAACGGCACTTGTAGCTTCACCGGCTTATTGGGGTAAGCTTGTGCAAAAACTGTTGCAGCCGGCATAATCATTGCCAAAGCAGCTACTATTTTGATAGTATTTTTTAACTTAAACATATCCATCCTTGAATCTAAATGTCAAATTTTGTGCGCTTCACATGCAGCTTCGCATAGCGCAAACCAATGCAATACCCTAGCTATGATAGTGCAAACCTCTCCAGCTGCCGATGGGGATACTACATAATGGATAACCCTTAGCTTATTTTTAGACTCGCTTTGTACTACGCCCAACTCCTCATTCCCGACTTCGCTTTGATTTTGTGTGGTTACTTGATATGCCGCTTCACCGCGCTAGACCGCACGGTATGGTCACAAATTGAAAAACTGGTGTTTTACTTTTTGTTTCCGGTTTTGCTGTTTTCGTCCATCGTCAAAAGCCCGATTCATTTGGGTGAGGTTTCAAACTTCATCTCTGCTGGGCTGCTGACTGGTGTTTGTACTGTGGGCTTGGCTTATGCGCTGCCATTTTTGCCTGGCTTCAAAAACCACTTTTCCAGCCGCGACCACGCTGCCAGCGCGCAAATTGCCTTTAGATTCAACTCCTTCATCGGCTTAGCCATGGCAGAGCGTTTAGCAGGTGCGCCTGGCTTGCTGCTCATCTCCATTTTGATTGGCATTTGCGTACCCATGTTCAACATGGCCGCCATTTGGCCCATGGCTCGTCACAGTCAAATGGGCGTTCTGGGCGAGATTGCTCGCAATCCCTTCGTTTTAGCCACATTGTCTGGGCTTGCCGCAAACTTGTTAGGTTTTAGATTTCCAGATTGGATAACCCCTACCGTCAACCGCATTGGTGGCGCATCCATCCCCCTGGGTTTGATGGCGGCTGGCGCTGGCATGCAGTTTGCGACACTTGCCCGAGCAAAAACCTTGGCAATCAGCGTTTTGGCCATTCGCCACGCGATTGCACCCGTGATTGCACTAGGATTGTCCCTGCTGTTCAAACTCTCACCCGTGCAAGCCACGGTATTGATGATGTTCTCAGCCTTACCCACAGCCCCTACGGCTTATGTGTTGGCGGCACGTATGGGGTTTGACGGTGGTTATGTCGCAGGTTTGG
>JBEGUP010000328.1:0-2528 GCA_041178825.1 Pseudomonadota bacterium
GGCCCAGATCACGGCAATTGCGGCTGACTCTGTCGCCGTGAAAATACCTGACAAAATACCGCCCAAAATGATGACCATTGTCATCAAACCCCATAAGGCATCAGCACAAATGCGTAGCGCCTCTTTCATCGGAATCACTTCGCCTTTTGGGAAATCACGCTTTTTGGCAATAAACAAGCACATGATGGCCAAGGTCAATCCCAGCAACAGCCCCGGCAGCACGCCAGCCAAAAACAAAGCAGCAATCGACACCGAACCACCAGCTGCCAATGAATAAATCACCGCATTGTGGCTAGGTGGAATCAAAATAGCTTGTACCGAACCACTGACTGTCACAGCCGTTGCAAAGTCGCGTGGATAGCCCTTTTTCTCCATCTCAGGAATCAATACCGAGCCAATCGATGCCGTGTCTGCCATGGATGAGCCAGAAATAGCGCCAAAAAACGTCGATGCCAAAATATTGACCAATGACAAACCACCGCGCACAAAACCTACCAGCACACCCGCAAATGCGACCAAGCGCCGCGACATGCCGCCCTCAGCCATGATGGCACCTGCCAATACAAAGAACGGAATAGCTAAAAGCGAGAATTTATTCACGCCGCCAGCAATAGAAATCATGATGGCATCAAACGGAATATCAATCCACCAAGCACCTATCAGCGCGGACAAACCCAGTGCGTAAGCAACTGGAACACCGATGATCATTAAGCCCAAAAACGAGCCAAGCAGTACGAATGCGTCCATCAGATAGCCTCTACTTCTATTTTTTCATGGTCAAAAGTCACCACATCACGGTCTTTTTGACTGCCTAAGAGCATGTGTTCCAATATAAATATCAAGGTAATCAACCCACCCAATGGCACAGGTAGATACGTTGCGCCTACGGGCATCCAAGGGATTTCGCCGATATTTTGACCCCAAGTTTCTCTGCATAGCTTGAAGCCGTAAATCACCATAAACACGGCAATCACCACCATCAACACATCAACAACACTGGCCATTGGGCGTTTCAAGCTAGCTGGCAATCTGTCAGTCACCATCGCAACCGCAATGTGAGCGTTGGCTCGGTATGCTGCGGCAGCCCCAAAAAATGTGAACACCACCATCAACAAAATGGATATAGGCTCAGGCCACTGCGACCCAGTGCCAAGCACATAGCGCGTGAAAATGCCCCAAGGAATAATCAAAGACATGATGAAAATGGAAGCGCCTGAAATCCAGATGCAAGCCAAGTACAACGCGTCGTTGGAGCGTAAAAAATTATTTTTCATAAAAATATCCTAAAGCATTAAGCAGACACGTAACAACAGACACCACCAATATAGTGATGCCTGTTTTTTTACGCGTGGTTTGCTTTATTTGGTTGCGTCAATGCGCTTCATCAAATCAGCAAACTTCACACCGTACTTGGCACGCACTGGTGCTGTTGCGTCATAAAACAGCTTTTGATCTACCGCAACAAACTCAACGCCTGCCGCTTTCAACTTTCCAGAATAGTCAGCAACGCTTTTGTCCCACAAGCTACGCTGTTCCATTTGCGCGTCGCGCGCTACTTTTTTCATCAGCGCTTTATCATCTGCGGACAGTTTGTCCCAAGTCACTTTTGACATCACCAAAATCTCAGGGATGATCAAGTGGTTGGTTTGCGCATAGTACTTCGTGCCTGTTGTGTAGTGGTTTGAAGTAAACATGCTTGGTGGATTGTTTTCTGCACCGTCAATCACACCTGTTTGCAGCGCACTAAAAACTTCACCGTAGGCCATTGAAATACCGTTGCCACCCATGGCATTCATGGTGTCCACAAACAACGGGTTACCCATCATGCGGACTTTCACGCCTTTCAAATCTGCCGGCGTTTTAACCAATTTTTTGGTGTACAAGCTGCGTGCACCGCCATCCATCCACCCCAAGGCAATCAAGCGTGCTGGGCTGTTTGATACTTTGTCCAGCAACTCTGCCCCAATCGGGCCATCAATCACAGCGCGCATGTGTGCGATATCACGGAAAACGAAAGGCATGTTGAAAACGTCCACATCAGGTGCAACTGGGCCAACAACGCCTAAAGAAATACGAGCCAATTGAATCGCTCCAATTTGCACTTGCTCAACCGCTTCTTTTTCTTGACCTAAAACTGCGCCTGGAAACATTTGAACTTTGATACGGCCATTGCTAGCTGCTTCCAATTTTTTGCCCATACTCTCGACAGCAGCCACAGTTGGATAACCAGCTGGATGTGTGTCGTGCGCTTTCAAAACGATGTTTTGAGCCGATGCCAACAGCGCTGTTGACAGTGCCATTGTTGCAACGATAGTTGCGAATGCATTTTTTTTGAAATTCATGTCTATCTCCTAAATCAGTTGAAAAAATTAATAAGTAGAAACTTAACTAGAAAAGTTATCGGGAAACCGCGAAAAACAAGGCTCTATTTGGCCTTTTACATTTAGCTCAACACTAAAAACAGCGCCACTCAACCCTACTTCGTTGCCTTCAGCAACAGCAGGTTGAATTGATGTGACAAAAAGAAT
>JBEGUP010000329.1:0-2528 GCA_041178825.1 Pseudomonadota bacterium
CATGTCTGGTGGCGACATGAAAAAAGAAGAGATGATGAAAAAAGAAGAAATGATGAAGAAGGACGAGATGATGAAGAAGGATGAAATGATGAAGAAAGACTCGATGATGAAAAAAGATGAGATGAAAAAGTAATCTTAAATTCGTTAATAAATTAGGCAACAAATACGCCTCTAGCCGGCGTATTTATTGTCTAAGTAGCTATCAAATACATAGCTATTAGGGCTGGCTATTTAAGTCTAAGTCGTTTTATCAAGCGATTTTCACAAATCAAACACCCGCTCGATCAGCCAATACAGCGCCATCAACGCAATCAAGATAGAACCCCACTTGAACACGCCGACTTGATAAAACTTGGTGGCGCGTAGCCAGAAGGCCAGCGGCAAGAAGACTGCGACGATGGCTAGTTGGCCTAGCTCTACGCCGACATTGAAGCCGATCAGCGCGGTGACCAGTGCGTTTTGCGGCAAACCCAGATCTGCCAGCACAGAGGCGAAGCCGAAGCCGTGGATCAAGCCAAAGCCAAACGCCATGATCCAGCGCTTGCTGTCCACCACGCCGCGAATGTTTTGCAACGCCGCCACGATGATGGACGCCGCGATGACGGACTCAACCCAGCGGGACGGCAGGCTGATGATGCCTAGCGCGGCCAAGCTCAGGGTGATTGAGTGGGCGAGGGTGAAAGCGGTGACGACTTTGAGTACTTCTTTGAACGCACTCAAGAAGGATTCAGCGGGTAGGATTTGGCTGTTTCCGAGCAGTTTTCGAGCAACATTTGTATCATTTTTGCGAAAAATCAGCACCGCAGGTAGCAGCAGGGACAGCAAAAAGAGGATGTGGTCGTAGCCAATCCAGATGTGAAAAGCGCCCTCAACCACGTATTGTTTGAAGCTTTGCCACGCACTTGGCGGCTGGAAGGGCAGGTTTTGCGTTGCAGATTCTGTGCCCAGAATGACGGATAAGGCTTCCCCAGCTTTCCCATCTGTGCTTGCTGATCCTGGAGGGAGCCACTGAACCAGTCCGCGATGCGATGGGTCCACGTCAAACAGCAGCGAGTATTTCACCTGCAGCGCATCCGACAAAGCAGCGCCGCAAGCGGCGCTCAAGCTCAGCACGGCGTAGATGCCGTCGCTGTGTTTGTCCAGCTGCATTGGGGCGGTGGTTGTCAGCGCACAGGTTTTGTCTTTGCTTGACAAAGCCAAGTTCGTCGTCGCATATTTGGTGATGTCGTCGCCACGAGCGCGCACTTCGCCCCAAGTTAACGCGCCGTCATTGTCGCGGTCCAGTTGTAGTACGTAGTCCAAATCGCGCAGGGCGATGTCCCAGCGGACGGTTACATCAGCTCCATCTTTAGGTACAGACATCGTCAAATAACTGTCGCTCGGTTTGTGGGCGAGGGCGTTTGTGGATGCGAAAAACGCCCCAAAAAACACTGAAAATACCATTAAAAATGATAGTACCTTAGGCAATAAATACGCCGGCTGCACTGCTTTTTGTACATCGAATTTGGCACATGTTTTGAAGGTCATCATTTTGCATCTCCAATCTTCGCCAAACCAGCAGCAAGATCGACCAAATGCGCATCTTCATACTTGTTTTGCTTCAACCAAGTCAAAGCTGGCTCTGCAGCCGCAGCGTCTTTGGCAGCCAAAGCGCAGCGCATCAACACTTCAGCGTCACGCGGTTCTTTTTGCAGTTTGTAGTTGTTGGCAGCCAAAGCGAGCGCTTTTTTCGGGTTGTTTTCAATGTCTAGCTCAAAGCGGGCGGCCTCTTGCTCATGCAGGCGGTCGCCGCGTTTTGCAGCTTCGGTAAACCGGTCGCGCAGGTTGTTCGCCCAATCAGTGGCCTTGTTGTGATTTGTCGCTTTACCCGCCAGCGCCAAGCGCAGCAGCAAAATGTCAGACCGCTCCCAGTCCGCCAGCAGGGCAATCACCGCTTCAGGTTTCTTTTGCTGCAGCAAAAAGTCGGCATAAGCGCCGAGTAAAAACTGATCCGTCACGCCCAGTTTCAAGGCGCGTTGGAAGTAGGCCTCGGCGTCGTCGAAGCGCTTGAGTCGAATCGCCATCTCAGCCAAACGGGTCAATTCCCACAGCATCAGCTCTGGCGCTGCTGTTGGTTCAGCCTTAACTGCGGCGTTCAGCGTGTCAAAAGCACTCTGCAACCCAGCCGCCCCACCCGAATGCGCCAGCACGTATTGGCTGCAGCCGGTCGAGAAAAGAGGAGATGTGAGCGGCTTCAACGCCTCGCACTCCGCCAGCGCCTTAGGGTAATTGGCCTGCACCATGTGAATAGCAGAGCGCCAAGCCATCGGGCCTGGCGATTTGGGGTCGGCTACGCTGGCTTTGTCCAAACTGCTCAGCGCACCGTCAAAGTTATGGCTGTATTGCTGCAACATGCCTTTAATTTGCCAGTATGAAGCGGTCAATGCAGGGTTGGCAGCAGGCGCTGCCTTATCCAGCGGACTCAGCGCCGCAGACGCATACCCCACATACCGCGGGTCACCCTGCGCCATAGACAAGTCAAAATACCG
>JBEGUP010000330.1:0-2519 GCA_041178825.1 Pseudomonadota bacterium
TCATTCCACCTAAAAAACTCATAGAGTCCCTTTCTTTTTCCCATTTCATCTTGCTTTTGCAGATACAAGACCCACTAAAACGTACTTTTTATGAAATAGAATGTATTAAAGGCAATTGGAGTGTATCTGAATTAAAGCGGCAAATAAATTCCCTGTATTTTGAGCGAAGTGGCATGAGTCTAAATCCCGAAAAACTCAGTCAAATTACCAATGAAAAAGCTGAAATATATAATACTGACGAGTTGATTAAATCACCTTTTGTATTTGAATTTCTTGGTTTGAAATCGCATGAAGCAATTTTAGAAAATGACCTTGAAGCGGGATTGGTAGAGCATTTACAAGAATTTATGCTTGAAATGGGTCATGGATTCTGTTTTGAGGCTCGTCAAAAACGGATGCTTATCGATGATGAAAATGGGCATAAAGTAGTCCTAAACTGCTTAGTAGCAATATTTGTGTTTGTAATGGAGCAAGTCGTAAACCTGAAACCGGGATTGCAGATAAATGCACGTGACGCTCACAAAATTTCACCGAACATTCAGTACTATCATCCTTGGCATGACCACATCCAGCAACACGAGTCCAATACTAGGCTTTTTATTCACCGCGTTTTTCAGTAATTTCTGATCCCAGGCCTCAAAAATATTTTTGTAGCCAAGCTGCGTGAGTTGCGTATGAATTTCCACGCGAATGAAGGGGTGGTCATCCGCAATAACTAGAGTTGGTTGCATTGCATTTCACTTGATGATCCCGAATAGGTACACCATCTTAGTTCCTACACTTGCTTTGAACGTTTCCGCTTTCTCGGTTAAGCTGGCTGGATCTTGCAGAGTTTTCCTGAATTGCTGTCACACGATATTAATTTCAATAACGATCCTGCTTTAGAGCACGTTTTGGAGCCAAACTTTGTTTGGGTATTACTATCGGTGATGCTACATCTTGTACTAATGCTGGATTCCGCGTTATCGCAGGTACAGCCACAACTGGTTGTACAGAATGTTTTGAAACAAGAATTGCACAAGGCGCTTTATCTTTAGCAGCAACGCAAATGTCTTGAGCCATACCAATCAAAGGCTCTGTACGTGCGTTGCCGCCTAGCTTAGCATGCGCGTGACCTGCACGAACCAAATAAACTTCGCAGTAAGCGACCTCACGTGCTGCGCTACTCAAGAGGTTTGGTGTTGCTTTTCTTGCAGCTACAATATCCCACAAATCTGTGCGCAATTTTTCGGCACCAGCTACCAACTCAGTATCAAGGCTTGGTGCTTTGCTGTCTTCCAATGCTTTGATGAGTTTTTCTGACTCATCATAGGTTGCATTCACCACTGCCGCGCCATCTCCTTCATGCATCACCTCACGGCTCATGTTCAGCCAAGCTTGCGCTTTGTTCAATATGTAAGAGTTAGCGCAGTTTCCAGTATCTAGTTTATCTAAACGCTTTTGCAAATCGCCGTATCGCCCTGGCTCGCTCACACGAGATAGGCTGGGGCGGCTGGGCATGGGCATAACGCATTTGCCTTGAACGGTGTCGCAGCACAAGCCTTCGGTGTTGTTGGTGCTGATTGCAGTTTGCGCAAAGCTCACGTTTGCTGTGACGCTGATGACCAGTGCTGCTACGCCAGCTAGGAATGTCTTATTTGTGTTGATGCTTATGGTCATAGTCACTCTCTTGGCTCAGTGTTTATTGATCTATTTGGTTTTTTCTTGGGCTGTTTGATGACGATTAGTAATCAATTTTGTATCTGGCACGCACGTGCCAACCTGTCCAGGAAGCGTTTGCGCTGAACAGTTCCGTATCAACAAACTTACCCTTGTTGTAACTTCCGCCTATCCACAAGTTGTCTATGATGCGAGCACCAAGTTCCACGCCTGCGCCTGCCACTGTGCCACCGCTTCCCCACATACGGCTGGCAAAGACGCTGGCATCAAAGCGGTCGTTGATGTCATAGGTGTACCTGCCCGATATGAGGGATCCGTTCCATTTGCTGCGAACGTCACCAAACGTTTCGTTGACCGATTTAAATGCAACTTGTCCCGTGATCGTCGTTGAGCGAATTGGACGGTAGTTGCCGTGCAAACTGAAGATGGCTGTGCTGCTGTCTTTGGTGTCAGCAATGGCTGTCGAGTTGTCAATACGATGCTCAAACCTTGCCAAACCATGGAATTGGTTGGTCAGGGTGTCGCGGTAGGCCAAGCCCAATTGGAATCGATTCTGGGTTTGATCGCCTGCGCCTGTGTTCCAGCGGTCGTGGCTGTATAGGAGCAATTCACGTGCAATGGCCGACCAATTGTCTGAGAGTTTGCGATCGTACGCAGCTATCACAGTATATTGATCAGTGGTGCGGCTGGTACGGTATTCCAACTTGCCTGCAGCTTTATAGATCGGGTTGGTGCTGTACAGCGCGCCAATACTCATAGCTACTGCGTCGCCTTTAGCACCCTCATAAGGTCGCAATGCTTGGCGCTCGGCACTGGTGTTCAACGTCAATCCTTCGCTGACTTGCCATTGGTTACGGATA
>JBEGUP010000331.1:0-2511 GCA_041178825.1 Pseudomonadota bacterium
TGAGCCACCACGGCCAAGCAGCATTGTGCGCGAAGCAGGCACAGGCTGTTTGTCGGTTGCTAGCCACAGGGGTGTATTAGAAATATTGCCATCAGCCAAAACAGTAAAGGCACGCAGTTCTCCACCCCACTTAGCAGAATCAAAACCTGCTTGATAAACTAAATTTCCACCTGTTACCTTAGCGCCTGTAGGCGCAATCGCAGAAGCCGTTACCACAGCAAGAGAAGCTGCTTTTTGGAATGCTTGCGCCATTTGAGCGCCCAAAGCTGAAGGGTTGTTGGCAAGGTAATAGTTCTCAGGATCACC
The DNA here is from genome assembly GCA_041178825.1 of Pseudomonadota bacterium. Taxonomy (GTDB): domain Bacteria; phylum Pseudomonadota; class Gammaproteobacteria; order Burkholderiales; family Burkholderiaceae_C; genus Aalborgiella. The sequence goes on from JBEGUP010000331.1 coordinate 307, forward strand.
ATTGCTTTTGAGCTTGTAGGTTAACGTCCCATCAGCAGCCACACTTGCGCCACCGTATTTGGCTGCGTACCACAGCATGTCGTTAGGGACAAAACTAGCAGCGTTGGCTGCTTGGCCTACCGTAAATATTCTGGGACTATTTAAAGTTGAATTTGGTAGCCTGGAAGCAATATCTAGGTATTTTGGCGGTGTAGGCAGCACCCCAGCAACGGCGGTGGTGATTGCAGAGCCAGGTAATTGACCCGGCATGGTATCTAAAAAATAGCCTTTACCGGGCGATCGAGCAACATCAAGATAAAAGCCATCAGTTGTCGTGCCGCTGATGACATAACCTTGGTGCATTTCAACAAATGTAGATTTTGCAAAATACTCGATACCAATGCTGAGGGTAGTCGATGAAAGAACATTTATTTCGTAGGTTACTTTCGCATCAGATTCGTTGTCATTGCCTTGATCAGTGTCTGAAAAACTAACGCGAAATTTGTAATAAGGTCGCCCGCTATTGATGGTTGAATCAGCATTACTGGGTTCGGTATTGGCCATTTTGTCAATAAAAAAAGCAGTGATGGCGCCTGTTTGCTGATAATCACCTAATCCGTGCGAAATGGTTCCTCCAGATACACTCTTTGATACCAAAACGATTGAAACTTTGCTGCCGTTCATGGGAATTTGAATTTTTGGAACATGCGAATCTAATGCAACAGATATTTGGTCGACTCGCAATCTGTTGCCAGCTAGCAAAGCGGGGTTGATCAGGCCTGCTACTTTGCCAAAGCGTGCGACCGATGCGCCATAAAAACTACCTTGATTCGTTGTCGCGTCAGGTGCATGACCACGAATATTCTTAAAACTCGAAGCTTGTTTAGCACTGGGGTTACCGTCTGCGATACCAGGAGACTCTCCTATAAAGAAGTTCTTTGAGTTTGCGCCAAATTCGCTATTCCAAATCAAATCAGCTTGTTGGGATACGTTAAGAGTGCCTAAGGTTGGCACAGTATTCGTACCCATGCCGTTGTCAATTGAGAATGAACTTCCAGGTAAATGATCGCTGTCGAACGAAGTCTTGGGGTCTCCAATCGTCATTTGAACTGGTCTTGCGCAAACTGGGTAGGCATTTGTATTTTTTCTTGCACTACTTGCCATGTATGGGTTAACCCAAGCAGGCATTTTCAAATCTAGTTTGCTAGCAGGTTCAGGACTGTTTTGCGACAAAGTAATGTTACCAACCCTATCAGTGAACGCTGCCGTTGGTGAACCACCCGCAAAGTAGTTCAGTGATTCAAACATGATTTCACCAAGCGGGTTTCCCCAAGACATACAGGCACCGTTTCCTTGTAGTTTGTCGAAAGCACCGCATGGCCAGCTATCACCACCAAAGCCCCAAGGGCGAAACTGGCTTAAGTGATAGACAATACCTTTTAAAGAGGTAAAGTTGCCATTTAATGGATCAACCTCTTGGTTGAAATCGTCAATGTTCTGTCTTAAAACACCACCTGCATAATTGTTATCGTAAGTGCCACTAATCAAGCCAAAAGCTAGCGTTTTTGATTCACCGTATTTGTGTAATAAACCTGCAGGTTTAAAACTAGTAGGATTCGCTGCAGGATAGCCTTTACACCAGTCTTCATAGCTATTGTTAATCTTGACACATGCTTTTACTCTGACTTGATATTGTGTTATCGCAGTTCCTTCTACAGCAGAGGCTGCAGGGCTGACTCCAGGATTAGTTCCTAATATGAGTCGTTCTGTTGCGACTAAATCCCAAATACGACCCGGACGATTTTGGTACACAATGACTACTGGTGCGTTTACGGTGGCAGCATGTTTGACAGTAGCCCCCAGTGTGACGTTAGCGAACATGTGGCGAGTCGTTCCCGTTGGCAATGCTAACGGTGTGAATTCCGTAATGTTATAGCCGTCATTCAGAACGCTTGTATATTCTTTACCCCAAAGCGTAGAATCTTGTGGCACATACGTGCGCTCCAAAACAGTATTGTTAGTAGCGTCAGTTGAGCGCTTGCCGCCATAAAGTACTTTGCGCAACACGTCAATGCGCGCCATCGCAACCCACCACGTAACGCGCGGCGAGCGTTTCGGGCGTCGTGCTTGCGTCGGCGTCCGTCGGACGCACGCTCAGCGCGCCCTGGCCGCCGCGATCCTCGACCGCGACGACTTCGTGGCCGGGCAGCACGCGCACGCCCGCGA
>JBEGUP010000332.1:0-2508 GCA_041178825.1 Pseudomonadota bacterium
TACGGCGGCACCTCGGTGTTGACCAATGTGTTTGACGTGAGCGACGCGTTGATGGCCGCTGGCGGCTTGTTCTTTGGCTTTGAGCAAAACGACGGCTTGGTCGGCAAATGCTCTAGCCATTGGGGCAAAGTGATTCGTGACGACTACCCGTGGAACCATTTGGACGAGGTGAACCAAGCCTTTGGTTTGCGCGGCCTGTTTTCGCCAGACCCCGTGGCGATGTACCGCGCTCAGGCGAACCGCCTCAAATCCTTGGGGCTGTGATATTGCTTGAAAGGAATCTACAGCGGCGCGGCCTCACGGTCGTCGCCGTTGGCACGTTGCTCGCGCTGGCTTGTTTGGCTTATGTCAAGTTGATGCCCGCTGCTGCAACGGCGCAAGCAAAGCCGTTTGCAGAAGTTACGGGCGGATCGCGCTTTTTAATCGCAGATAGTGACGGTACAGAGCCGATCAAGCCGCGTTTGGCTGAAGATACGGGGTTGAACTTGCAAACCTCGTCTTTGGCAGACACCGAAGCCGATGGTTCGTGGAGCATAGGCGCAAACGGCCAAGCGCAGCCAAACATGGCGCTGCGCAGGCGGTTTGACTATTTTTTGCTGCTGCAAGGTGAGCGCTCACTGGCTGCGTTGACCGCTGAGATTCAACGCCAAGTGTTGGCCACCCACGGCGCTTTGGCAGCCCAGCAAGTCGTAGCTTTGTGGCACAGCTATGTGCAGTTGCAGCAGCGGCAATGGCGCACACAGGTCGATATGCTGCGTCCCAGCACCTTGTCCAACGCATTAACCGAGCGCAGCCAAGTGCGCCGCGAGCTTTTGGGCGTTGCTTGGGCAGACGCTTTTTACCGTGAGGAAGAAGATGCTTTGCGCCAGCAAATAGCCAAGTCAAACGGCCAAACTGTGGCTGCATCAACGCAAGAAGCCAATTTGCCTGCTGTATTGCCCGATGCTGCCTTGCGCCAAGCCGAGGTCGATGCCGAATGGCAGCAGTGGCAGCGCCGCCTAGAGGCTGCACGCGCCCAAGTTGCCCAGCTACAGCAAGCGCCCGAGCTGTCCGCCACCCAGCGCACTGACGCAGTTGCCGCTTACATCAACAGCCAGTTCAGCGGCACAGAGCTGCTGCGTGCTAAGGCTTTGTTGAAGTTATAAATGCTATTATTTTTATAGCTGCTCAGGCAGTAAATGCATGGGCTAAGTGCCAATTTAGGGGTATTTTCGGGGTAAAAATGGCTAAAATTGAGGGTTTGACGCCGTTCAGGCACAATTCTAAGCAAAATGGGTCAAATCGTTGACGATGTGCAGACCTTGGAGAACCACACCATGCCTAGATTTTTGCTAAACACCTGCCGCAACTTCACCATCGTTTTCTTGGCGTTCAGCCTGCTGGCCTGCAGCACCCTCACCGCGCAGCCGCGCTTTGTGGTGTCTAAAGACCAGCTGCAGCAAGTGGTGGCCAAGCGCTTTCCACTGCGTTATCCAGTAGTGGGTTTGCTGAATTTAGAAGTGCAAGCGCCCGAAATTCGGCTGCTACCTGAGCGAAACCGGTTGAGCGCGACTATGGCGGTAGAAGCCAGCGGCGCGGCTTTGAACCGCAAGCAAAGCGGTACATTTGAGGTGGAATTTGCGTTGCGCTACGAAGTGAGCGACCGCACACTTCGAGCTACAGCCTTACGATTCAAGCGTTTGAACTTTCCAGGCTTGCAACCCATGGCATCTGAGATGTTGAATGTATATGGTCAAACTTTGAGTGAAAAGGCGCTGTTAGAGGTGGTGATACATACTTTAAAGCCGCAAGATTTGGGTATGGCAGACGGTTTGGGCATGCAGCCGGGTAGCATCACCGTGACAGAAAAAGGTTTGGTCGTCGATTTTGTGAGTAAAAATCAGCAGAACCAATAGAAGTGAATAGAAATCAACAGAAACCAAAAGGAGAAAAGCAATGTTTAGCCATGTCATACTAGGTGCGAATGACCTAGAGAAGTCGAAGACCTTTTACGACGCCTTGTTTGGTGCACTGGGCATTGGCCCGGCTATTGCCAACACCACCACCAGCGGGGTGAAGCGCTATTTTTACCGCAGCGCAACGGGCAGTTTCGGCATCACCACACCTATCAATGGCGAAGAAGCGAGCCACGGCAACGGCAGCACGATTGGTTTTGCCATGCAATCAACCGAACAGGCAGATGCCTTCCATGCAGCAGCCGTCGCCAACGGCGGCACAAGCTGCGAAGACCCACCGGGTTGGCGTGAAGGTTCGGTCGGCAAAATGTACCTGTGCTATGTGCGCGACCCTGATGGGAACAAGCTTTGCGGCATGCACAGAGCGCCGAAGAAGCCGGATTAAAACAGTTTAATCCGGCTTAATCCAAGGCTTAGTCCAACTTAATTCGGCGAGAGGCCAGGTCTAAAGTTAGCTGCTAGGGCTAAGAAGCCGCTTTCTTGACTTTGCCGTCTTTGCCAACGGCTACAAGCTGGTAGTCTTCGGCATATTTTTTACGCATCCGCACCACGT
>JBEGUP010000333.1:0-3697 GCA_041178825.1 Pseudomonadota bacterium
TGCGGCAAAAGCACTTGGGTATTTGGCGTAGCGCCAGTTGGCAACAAACGGCGGTGGCCGTGAGCGAAATCGCCGGCGGTTTGATGTCTTTGGGTTTTGCCAAAGGTGAATGCGCTTCTATTTTGGCCAACACGGTGGTGGAATGGGTCTGGACCGACTTGGCGGTGTTGTCCGCCGCTGGTGTGGCCAACGGTATCTACCCTACAGATGCTTCTAGCCAGGTGCAATATTTGTGTGAAGACTCACGCACGACAGTTTTGTTTGTGGAAGACGATGAGCAGCTCGACAAAGCGCTGGAAGTGCGCGAGCAGCTGCCACTGCTTCGTAAAATCGTGGTGTTTGACATGGAGGGGCTGAGTAATCTTCAAGACCCGGGCATCATCAGTTTGGATGGTTTGCGTGCGCTGGGACGTGAGTATCTGACCAAACAGCCAGATGCTATCAAACAACGCGTTGCCGAAGTTCAGCCGAAAGATTTGGCGATTTTGGTCTACACCTCGGGTACAACGGGCAAACCCAAAGGGGCAATGCACAGCCATGAGGGCTTGGTGTTCACCGTGCGCGGCTACAACACGCTGGTGTCGCAAACGGCAACCGATGAACGTATGTGCTTCCTGCCGCTGTGCCACATTGCTGAGCGGGTTGGCGGTGAATACCATGCGCTGTACACAGGTGCCAAGCTCAATTTTGTCGAGAACCCAGAGACGATTCCCGAAAACGTCCGTGAGATTGCACCCACCGTGTTCACTGCTGTGCCGCGCGTATGGGAAAAGTTTTATTCGGGCGTGATGATTTCACTCAAAGAAGCGGGTGCCGTTCAACAAGCCGCCTATGCTTGGGGTATTGGCGTAGGGACGACGATTGCCGACAAAGTGCTGGCCGAGCAGCCGGTGAGTGGCTGGCTGAAACTGAAGTTCCAAATCGCGCAATGGCTGGTGCTGAACAATGTACGCAAGTTGATCGGTATCCACCGCGCTCGGTTTTTGGTTACCGGCGCAGCGCCTATTTCGCCTGATTTGGTGCGCTGGTATCTGGCCTTGGGCGTGCCCATGTTGGAAGTGTGGGGAATGACGGAAACCTGCGGTGCGTCCACCGGCGTGCCATTAACCAAAATGAAACCCGGCTCAATTGGCCCTGCAGCAGAGTTCAACGAGGTAAGGCTTGATCCTGAAACAAACGAAATCTTGGTGCGTGGCAAAAACGTGTTCATGGGTTACTTGAATTTGCCAGAAAAAACAGCAGAAACCATCACCCCCGATGGCTGGTTGCACACAGGTGACGTTGGCGTGGTAGACAGCGACGGCTACTTCAAAATCACCGACCGCATGAAGAGTGAGCTAGAAAACGATTTGAAGTTTTCACCTTACATCACTGACGCTGTGGTTATTGGCGACAAACGCCCGTATTTGACGGTCATCATCATGATCGACCAAGAAAACGTCGAAAAGTTCGCCCAAGATAGGGATGTCCCTTTCAGTAATTACACCAGCTTGACGCGCGCTACAGAAGTGCAAGAATTGATACAGTTGGAAATTGATCGGGTTAACAAGAAATTTGCGCGAGTTGAGCAGATCAAGAAATTCTTCCTGTTAGAAACGCAACTAACTGCAGAAGATGAGGAACTGACGCCGACGATGAAGCTCAAACGTAAACTGGTCGAAAAGAAATACGAGCCGCAGATCAGCGCGATGTACAAGTAACGCTATTATTTTTAAAAGGAGTTGACAATGAAGATATCCCTGAAATTGAAATCACTAGGTTTGCTGACGACACTGGCTTTTAGCGCAACTATGGTCAGTGCCCAACAAGGCGTGAGCAAAGCTGACATCACTTTAGGCTCAATTCAAGATTTATCTGGCCCACTGGCCGGTTTTGGAAAGCAAGCCCGTTTGGGAATGATGTTGCGCGTGGATGAAATCAACGAGCAAGGTGGCATCAACGGACGAAAATTGAAATTGATTGTCGAAGACTCTGGTTATGACCCTAAAAAGGCAGTTTTGGCTGCGCAAAAATTGGTTAATCAAGACAAAATTTTTATGATGGTTGGGCACATTGGTACGGCGCAAAATTTGGCGGCTATGCCTGTGCAGTTCGAGAAAAATGTCATCAACTTCTTCCCGATCACAGCTGCGCGTGAAATGTATGAACCATTTCACAAGTTGAAATACTCATTTGCAGCTACTTATTTCGATCAAATGCGAAATGCTGTGCCTAAGGTGACCAAAGAAAAAGGCGCTAAAAAAGTTTGCACTATGTATCAAGATGACGAGTTTGGCTTAGAAGTTTTCCGTGGTGCAGAAGCCGGCCTAAAAACGATAGGCATGGACTTTGCAGAAAAAACGACATACAAACGCGGTGCAACTGATTTCTCGTCCCAAATTTCGAAACTGCAAGCGACTGGATGCGATTTGGTTGTTTTGGGAACCATCATTCGTGAAACCATCGGGGCGATTGGAACGGCTAAAAAAATGGGTTACAACCCGATATTTTTGGGATCAAGCGCCGCTTATACAGATTTGATTCACAAGCTCGGCGGGCCTGCTATGAACGGTTTGTATGCGACCAGCACGGTACAAAATCCTTATTTGGATGATGCCTCGCCTGCGATCAGCTTCTGGGCCAAAAAATACCAAACAAAATTTAGCGAAGACCCAACAGTATTCTCTGTTTACGGGTACAACATCATTGATACTTTTGCTAAAGCGGCAGGCAAATCAGGCGCCAATTTGTCTACAGAGTCATTTATCAAGGCAATGGATACCATGACGATCCCGCCGGATATTTTTGGCAGCGCAGAAGCGACATTCAGCCCAACCAAGCGTTTGGGTAGCGATGCATCTCGCCTGTCACAAATTACCGATGGTAAATGGAAACCTGTATCTGCTTACTTCAAATAAGAGATTCACAAGCAAAGAAATAGCCTACGACACAATGTAGGCTCCCGAGCCAGCGGCAAGCAATTTGCCGTCTGGCCCGTGAAATTCCATGCGTGTAGAGGCCACGCGCGAGCCTAGGCGCAATACCTCGGCTTGCATGGTGAAGAAATCCCCGATGGCGGGTCGCAAATAATCAATCCGCAAGTCAATCGTCCCTAATTTACCGAATCTGTGCAACCGAGCGGCAACGGGCTCGTCCATATGGCGCGCACCAATGGCCGCCATCACAGCCAACCCGCCCATGGCATCCAGAGCCGCACTGATCACACCACCGTGCACCCGCTTGTAGCTGTAGTGACCGATGAGCTCATGCCGCATCTCGATACGGCCATGGACAGATTCAGGCAATAAGTCGGTAATTTTGAGTCCAAGCACTTGGTTGAAAACAATGCTCTCTTCAAATATCTTCTTCAGATTGATGACGAATTCGGGTTCAAATTCAATCGCAGGTGTGGCGGAAGACGGTGGGGTTGATTTGTTTGTTTTTTGATGGGGCATAGTCGATAGTGTCACAGACCAAGCTGACGTGCCGCCAACTCTTTCATAATTTCTTCCGTGCCGCCACCGATCATCATGACCTTGACCTCGCGGTAGATGCGCTCGCTTTTGGTGCCACGCATGAATCCCATCGCACCCAAAATCTGCACAGCCTGATCGGCGCAAAACTGCATAGTTTGCGTGGCGTGGTTTTTCAGCATGCAGACCTGTGCGACCCAGTCTGCGCCTGTATCGCCAGCATCTACGCGCGCAGTCACAGCGTC
>JBEGUP010000334.1:0-2502 GCA_041178825.1 Pseudomonadota bacterium
CTGGCATTTTGCCTTTGATGACGGCTTGGAGTTTGGGTAGCAGGTACTCGCGGTGGTGCCAAAACACGCTGCCGCCTATGCTGATGCGCTCTAAATCTAGCGTGACGATGAGGTTGTACATGGCGCGTCCCATGTCATCGCAAAGGGCATCGATTATGCCTGTAGCCAGCGTATTTCGTGCCTGAGCAGCTATTAAAAGCGTAGCAGAATCGGTGAATCCTTGGGCCTCAAAACGCCGTGGAATGGCGTTGCCAGCAACCAAGCCTTCCAAATCGCCGATGTTGCCGCAGCCGCACAAAGCGTCGTTGTTGGTACTCACAAACATGTGACCCGCATGGCCGGCGTTGCCGTTTTTGCCGCGCAGCACGTGGCCATCAACGCATAAACCTGTGCCGATTCCAGTGCTCCAAGTCACATAGGCACAGTTTGCCAGCGGTTTGCCATTGTGTTGCAGAGCGCCCCAGCGGCGCTCGGCTTCTAGCGCGCCAATACCGTCGTTTTCCACCCTAATGTGGCGCACGTGGGGGAAGTGGGCTCGCAGCGGGGTTTCCAGCAGAGCGGTTTGCCAGTCGTTGGGCAAGCCACGGGCTTTGCCAGCCATGCCGCCGCAAATGTTGGGTGCAGCCAGCTCGACCATGCCTTTGTTCAGCACAAACGGCCCGCAGCTGGAGACGCCCACGCCATCAATATCTTGTGTTTTGAAACCAGCTTCAGCGCAGCTTTCACCAATCATGCGGATGATTTGCAGCGCCAAGGCGTCGTTTTGCCCTTCTTTGGCAGTTGGCTCAACGCGTTTGGCATGCAAGCCGGTGCTGTTAGCCAGGGTCACGGCCACTTTGGTGCCGCCCAAGTCAACGCAGGCTTTTAGGCCAGTTAGTGAAGCAAAAACGGTGGTAGGCGGTGCAAAATCAGTCATGATGTTTGTTTATACAACAAAGCTAGCAACAAATACGCCACAGTCGCCAAAAGAACCACGTAGGTAACTGGGATGTGGCGCACTTTGCCAAACGCGCGAAAAGACAAATCGCTGTTCAACTTCGTCAAACCCAGCTTTTCTACCCAAGGCAGGCGTTTTGAAAACAACCATGCAAAGAACAAAACAGCAACAATAGCGAAGAAAACCCAGCGGAACATCATGTTGAGCGGCTCATAAAGTGTGCGTCCTATCACCCGCGCTGAAGCCGATGGCGTCCCACGGCTCACCCGTGCAAAAACCGATGACCTTGAACAATTCGCCCATTTCATGCTCGTTGATGAGTTTCATCGCATTGGCTCGGTTGGGCAAATCAGCATCTTCTAAAGCCAAATGCAAGCCGCAGTTCAACAAAAACCGCCCTTGGCTGGTGTAGCCCAAGGTGTTCAAGCCTTCATCCTGCGCCGCCACAGCCACGCCCGTGAAGTTGACGTGCGCCGTGATGTCTTTGCGCCCCACCTGCGCCAGCGGGTCGCCATCTGCCTTGTGCCCTTGGTGGCACATGACCGTGCCCATGTGGCGCTGCGGGTGGAAGTATTCAGCCTCAGGAAAACCATAGTCGATGAAAAATGCCGCACCTCCACCTTTTCCATCGCGCTCACTCGCGGTCAATTTATGCGCCAAAGTTCGCATAAACGCCTCGGCTTGCGGGTGAATTTCGGTCACGTAATCGTGTTCGCCCATGATGTCTATCGGCGGACGCAACTCGGTAGGGCGGTCTTGCCAGTCAAATTCATGGTCGGATTTGATTATGACTCCGCGCTCGTACCAAGTGCCTTTGACGCGAGCTAGTAGCTTCACCGGCATCGCATCCAAAACCTCGTTGCCAACAACAACGCCTTGCATCGCATCTGGCAATTCACTCACCCAGCGCACTTTGTCACCAAAAATCAGCAGCGTTTCCTGTTGACGTTGTCGCAACGAACCAGACAAATCCACAATCGTGTAGCGGGTCACAGGTTGCCCAAGTTGTTCCAAAGCGCTGAGTAATTGAAGCGCCAGTGCGCCAGAACCCGCGCCAAACTCCCAAATCTCAGTGGTTTGGGTCTCTTGCAGCGCTTGGGCGATTTGTTTGGCAAGCGCTTGGCCGAAAAGCGGTGTTAATTCAGGTGCTGTGACAAAGTCGCTGCCGTAGTCGGAATCGCTGCCATTTGCTGTATTTTGGGTGGGGAAAAGCCCAAATTTACGCAAATCGTTCGCGTAGTAGCCCAAGCCCGGTGCGTACAGCGCCATTTCCATAAAACGGTCAAACGGCATCCAGCCGCCGTTGTTTTTGATGGCGGTTTCAATGTGGGTTTGAAGTACTGAGGTGGCGGAGGCGGGGTGCATCGTTAAAATGGGTGATTATTCAAAACAGCTTTAAGAATTGTTCAAAGCAAGCGATATTGTCCTGCATGTCTACCATTTCTCCTTCAACATCAAACGCACCTGTCGTTTTAGTCACCGGCGCAGCCAAGCGGCTGGGGCGCGAGATCGCGCTGACGCTGGCAAAACACGGCTGGCGGGTGGCGCTGCATTATCGGTCTAGC
>JBEGUP010000335.1:0-2502 GCA_041178825.1 Pseudomonadota bacterium
CAAGTCAGCATAGCCGTGCTTGTCGTAGATATCGCGCAGTTTGCCTAAGGCAACATCGTTGATTTGCGGATAGCTTTGTGGCAAATACAAACCGCCGTCTGGCGCGAGGCCTTCAAGCAGGATTTCACAGAATTTACGAGAGGTGGCATCGCCACGGGTGGATAAATAATTCATGCAAATTTCTAAGTGGTTTAAGCCAACTCTTCCTTACGAATCCGAGTAATCGGCGCTAAAACACTACTCAGCGCCTGCATTTGCACCATAGCGGCGTTCATCTTTGCTTCCACACAGTCGTGGGTCAGAATAATCACGTCGGTCTGGGTCGAACCCTCGCCACCCACTTCGTCCGCTTCGCGCTGAAGCACAGCGTCAATGCTGATGCCAGCATTTGCCAAAATGCCAGTGACTTTGGCCAGCACGCCGGCTTCGTCCGCCACGCGCAGGCGCAGGTAGTAGCTGGTGACGATGTCGCTCATTGGCAGCACTTGCAGGTCGCTCATGGCATCGGGCTGGAAGGCCAAATGTGGCACACGGTGAGCAGGGTCGGCGGTGTGCAGGCGGGTGATGTCAACCAAATCGGCAATCACGGCGCTGGCAGTTGGCTCTGAACCTGCGCCTTTGCCGTAATACAAAGTCGTGCCTACAGCGTCGCCCTGCACCATGACGGCGTTCATCGCGCCTTCGACGTTGGCAATCAAGCGTTTGTTGGGCACCAAGCTTGGGTGAACGCGCAATTCAATGCCTTCTTTGCCATTGGCTTGCACGCGTTTGGTGATGCCCAAAAGTTTGATGCGGTAGCCCAATTGCTCGGCGTATTTGATGTCTTGCGCGGCGAGTTTGGAGATGCCTTCAACGTAGGCTTTGTCAAACTGCACAGGAATGCCGAATGCGATGGCTGACATTAACGTCACTTTGTGCGCGGCGTCAACGCCTTCGATGTCGAACGTCGGGTCAGCTTCGGCGTAACCCAGCGCTTGCGCGTCTTTCAAGGCAGCGGCGAAGTCCAAGCCTTTGTCGCGCATCTCAGACAAGATGAAATTGGTCGTACCGTTGATGATGCCTGCGATCCACTGAATGCGGTTGGCAGTCAGGCCTTCGCGCAGGGATTTGATGATGGGGATGCCACCTGCTACAGCCGCTTCAAATGCGACCATGACGCCTTTAGCTTGAGCAGCGGCGAAGATTTCTGTGCCATGCACAGCGAGCAAAGCTTTGTTTGCCGTGACCACATGTTTGCCAGCGGCAATGGCTTCCATCACCAACTGCTTGGCGATGCCGTAACCACCGATCAGCTCGATGACGATGTCGATCTCTGGGTTGGCGATGATGGCACGGGCGTCGTTGACAACTTTCACGTTAGCGCCGACTACAGCTTGGGCACGAGCCGTATCAAGGTCAGCCACCATAGTGATTTCAATACCACGGCCAGCACGACGCTGGATTTCGTTTTGGTTACGAGTGAGTACGTTAAACACACCGCTGCCGACGGTACCGATGCCTAAGAGGCCAACTTGGATAGGTTTCATAAACTGCTTAAAATAACAAGAAAAATCTACTTAAAAATGAACAAATATGTCTATAGACGTCGTATTAATTGCCTGTACCGCTACGTTTTCTATAGCTTTCCAAGAACTTGGCAATGCGGTCAATCGCCTCACGCAAATCGTCTTCATGCGGTAAAAAGACGATGCGGAAGTGGTCTGGCGCCGGCCAGTTGAAACCCGTGCCCTGCACCAACATGACGCGTGTGGCCTTGAGTAATTCTAAGAAAAACTGACGGTCGTCTTTGATCGGGTAAATCACCGGATCAAGCTTGGGGAACATGTACAACGCAGCTTGCGGCTTAACGCAAGTCACACCCGGAATCGCGGTAATCAACTCATACGCCAAATCGCGCTGGCGGCGCAGGCGTCCGCCCTCGCCCACCAGCTCGTTGATGCTCTGGTAGCCGCCCAGCGCCGTTTGAATCGCCCACTGGCCAGGCACGTTAGAGCACAACTTCATGTTGGAGAGCATGTTCAGCCCTTCGATGTAGTCTTTGGCGATCGTTTTGTCACCTGTGACCACCATCCAACCCGCGCGGTAGCCGCAAGAGCGGTAACTTTTGCTCAAAGAGTTGAAAGTCAAGGTCAACACATCGGTGGACAAACTCGCCAGCGCCGTGTGCTTGATGCCGTCGTACAGCACCTTGTCGTATACCTCGTCCGCCAAAATCACCAAGCCGTGTTCACGGGCGATGAGAATGATTTGCTTGAGCAACTCGTCTGAATACATCACGCCCGTCGGGTTGTTCGGGTTGATGACGACAATGCCTTTGGTGCGGGGCGTGATCTTGGCGCGAATATCGTCCAAATTCGGCATCCAGCCGTTGGTTTCATCGCACAAGTAATGCACGGGTTTGCCGCCAGACAAGCTGGTCGCAGCCGTCCACAACGGGTAATCGGGCATGGGTAATAGTAGCTCGTCGCCGTTGTCTAAGAGCGCGTTGGTCGCCATGGTGAT
>JBEGUP010000336.1:0-2676 GCA_041178825.1 Pseudomonadota bacterium
TTTAGATGTCTCTGCTTGAATACCAAGGGCTAAAGTCTCCATCATTTGATTAATCGCTTCTGGCGCAGCGGAATATCTACCTCCAGTTGGATCATTATTTGGATTTACAAAATCCTCATCAGCCATTAGGCTAAAGTTTGGATTTAAATCAAATGGATCGTTAAAGACACTCGGCTGCGAAAATCTGATTAACCCGTCTTCCAGAATACTCTTTCTAGCTAAACTCACATATTTGTACAACATACCAATATTTGTATAAATTATTTAAACCACTTAAAGTGGAATGTTCCCGTGCTTGCGCCACGGATTCTCAAGCTTCTTGTCTTTCAACATCACCAGACTGCGGCAAATACGCTTGCGGGTTTCGTGCGGCAGGATCACATCGTCGATGAAACCGCGTGCGCCGGCGACGTTTGGCTCCCATCACCGCGATTTCAGCATTCGGCCACGCAAAGTTAACGTCGCCACGCAGATGCTTGGACGCCATCACGTCATACGCGCCGCCGTAGGCTTTGCGGGTGATGACCGTGATTTTTGGCACTGTGCATTCGGCGTAAGCATAGAGCAATTTCGCACCATGCTTGATGATGCCACCGAACTCCTGCGAGGTGCCGGGCATGAAGCCGGGCACGTCGACAAAGGTGATGACGGGAATGTTGAAACAGTCGCAAAAGCGCACAAAACGCGCGGCTTTGATGGACGATTTGATGTCCAGGCAACCAGCTAGCACCAGCGGCTGGTTTGCTACGATGCCGATGGTCTGGCCGTCCATACGCGCAAAACCGATGATGATGTTTTTGGCGTATTCCGGCTGAATTTCAAAAAAATCGCCATCATCCACGGTTTTGACGATGAGCTCTTTCATGTCGTAGGCTTTGTTGGCGTTGTCTGGGACGAGCGTATCCAAGCTCAAATCCATGCGGTCAGATGGGTCGCCGCTCTTGCGAACTGGCGCCTTTTCACGGTTGCTCAGCGGCAAATAGTTGTACAAACGGCGCAGCATCAACAGCGCTTCCACATCGTTGTCAAACGCCAAATCGGCAACGCCGCTCTTAGTAGTGTGGGTGATGGCGCCGCCCAGCTCTTCTGCCGTGACTTCTTCATGCGTCACGGTTTTGACCACTTCGGGGCCGGTCACAAACATGTATGACGAGTCTTTGACCATGAAAATAAAGTCGGTCATGGCTGGGCTGTACACCGCACCACCGGCCGAGGGCCCCATGATCATGCTGATCTGCGGAATCACGCCGCTGGCCATGACGTTGCGCTGGAATACGTCCGCATAGCCGCCTAAGCTGGCTACGCCTTCTTGAATACGCGCGCCGCCCGAATCGTTCAAACCGATAACTGGTGCGCCCACTTTCATAGCCTGATCCATCACCTTACAAATCTTCTCGGCATGTGCTTCAGACAACGCGCCGCCAAACACGGTGAAGTCTTGGCTGAATACAAACACCAAGCGGCCATTGATCATGCCGTAGCCAGTGACCACGCCATCGCCTGGAATCTTGGTTTCATCCATGCCAAAGTCCACGCAGCGGTGCTCAACAAACATATCCCACTCTTCAAACGTGCCAGCATCCAGCAGCACTTCTAGTCGCTCACGTGCCGTCAGTTTGCCTTTTTTGTGCTGCGTCGCAATGCGCTTTTCACCGCCGCCAAGTCTGGCAAGTTCGCGTTTCGATTCGAGTTGTTTGAGGATGTCTTGCATAGTTTGTCTTTGTTTTAAAGTTTAAGTTACAGTTTAATTTGATTAAAATTTATCTATTTTTTACTATTATTTTGATAGCTGCTTAGGCAACAAATACGCTGACTAGATGCCAATTTGACCACTATTTTCGACGTTTAGAAGGTTTCTAGCCGCTGTTGAGGCCGCCACCCGCCCCTCTGACACATCTTTCAGCATTTGCGGCAAAAGTGCTTGCACCTGCGGGTTTTGCTTGAATTGCAGCTTCAACCCCGCATCAATCCGTTCCCACATCCAAGCCAGCGACTGCGTTTTGCGTCGCTCTGCCAGCTTGCCATTGGCGTTTTGCAAAGTTTGAAATTCGTTTACCGCCGCCCAAAAAACATCCACACCTTGACCGTTTAACGCACTAAGAGGCAATGCTTTAGGATACCAATTCTTCTCTGAGTGTTCGCCAAACATACCCAAAAGCTGCATTGCAGCAGTGATTTGCAGCCTAGCCCGCTCGGCAGCCAGCGGGTCAATATCACTTTTGTTGATCAGCACCAAATCCGCCAGCTCCATCACACCTTTTTTGATCGCCTGCAAATCGTCACCCGCATTGGGCAACTGCATCAACACAAACATGTCGGTCATACCCGCGACGGCTGTCTCGGATTGCCCGACACCCACAGTTTCCACAATCACAATGTCATACCCCGCCGCCTCGCACACCAGCATGGCTTCGCGGGTTTTCTCCGCCACGCCGCCCAAGGTGCCGCTGCTCGGGCTGGGGCGGATGTAGGCGCGTTCGTCAACCGAGAGCCTCTCCATCCGCGTCTTGTCGCCCAAAATCGAACCGCCGGAGACAGTGGAAGAAGGATCAATCGTCAACACCGCGACGCGATGGCCGCGTTCAATCAGATACAAACCCAGCGCTTCAATAAAGGTCGATTTGCCAACACCCGGCACGCCGCTGATGCCCAAGCGCAGCGACTTGCCGGTATGCG
>JBEGUP010000337.1:0-5534 GCA_041178825.1 Pseudomonadota bacterium
CGTGGAACTTCAGCCAGTTTCAAGTCGCCACTTGGTGTCCAGTCAACAGGAACCAATTTGCCATCGGTATCCAGCTTGGTGTAGTTGCGCATTACACGCTCGTAAGTTGGGAAGTCAATAACGCCAGTCACCACCATGCCTGCATCTGCTTGGTATTTACCAAGTATGGCTTTAAACGCAGCGGTGTTGTCTGGATCGGCTATTTGCTGCTGCTTCATGTAGCCCAAACCAACCAAGGCAGTTTTCACTAGTTTTGAGTGTGCTGCAGGTCTGCCAGCGTCATACCAGTCGCGCAGTTGGCGTTGTAACTCTGGATGCGTTTGATCCAGAGTCAAACAGCGCCAGTATGGCAGGCGCGACCATTTACCAATCAGCTCAATCATCGCCAGATCAACCAAGGTGCGAATAGCTGCGCCCGGTCCCTGTGTGTAATCACGGCCCACATTGAACTGAACCCCGTAACTGCCAATTTTTCCTGCCAAATCTAAACCTTGGCTGGCATTACCAATCACAACTTCATTGGCGGAATCTAGACCAGGAATGATGGTACGTGTTTTGAAGTCGCCCATGTGCAAATCAAGACCAATCAGGGTTGCATTCTTGTTAGTGCTGTAGCCAGTCTCCAGCCGTGTGGCCGAGGTACCCGCTTCGAAATGGTTGCTGATGATGTTTTGATCCACAAACGACACTGCGCCTGAAACATACAAAGCTGGTTTTTGCAGTTGCATTTGGTTGTTGTTTAACATGATGGCGGTCATGTTTTGAACGGTGTCTTGGCGAGAAATATCAACCTCGTAATCTATATATCGAAACGCGTTTGACAAGCGCGACATTTGTGACAAGGCGGTCACAATCATGTCTTTGGTTGCTACTGCAATCTTGCCTGTCACATCAGGAATTTGTTTAGAGGTGATAAGCGTTGTGGGCAAATCTGCTTGCCTGAACATATGATCCATGCACATCAACGATGGTGACATGCTAGAGAGCGAGCGCGTCGGGCGCGACGTTGGGCGATCTGCTACTGATGCGTTCGACTGATATTGCGCATCTTTACGTGCATCCATGGGCGCTGCACAACCAGTGATGATCAACGATGCCAGTAGTGGCAACAGAACCGGTAAGCGAATCGGTAAATCAAGGCGACCATGAATTGCGGGTGAGTTATTTGTAGTTGTGACGGTATCCATGGTGTGCCTTGTCTTATTGGTAGAGTTTTTAGTTAATGAGTTTTACTTGCAAATATTGACCAAATCGCCTTTTAAAACCACGATTTGTGCGCCACCTTTGGGTCCATATTTACCAAAACCTGTGGTCGTCGATGCTGAGCTGCCAACCTCTTGCACGCAAACTTTATTCAAACCTTGTGCGCTGGCAGTTGTCACGGCATCGTTGTCTGTCAAAAGATTCTCGGTACCGTTATCAGAATAGGCACGCGCTTCGTATCGTGTGACACGTGCCCGCAGCCATCCTTGCATGCCAAACAGCGGATCTAAACTGCCAGACACTTGCTGTGGTGCAGTTGGTCTCAGTTCTGTTTTCGATAATTTAGTTAAATTGATGGGGTCTTCGCCTGGGGCAAACTGTGCGAATGCAGCCAGCGGCGTGAATAGGCACAATGCAAAGCAAAGTGAAGAAATTTTTAAATGGTTTTTCATGATGATTTACCTGTAAAAAATTCAGTTTTGAATGGCATAAGTGCTATGACCTTGCGCACTGTTGTAGGCATAAGCGCCTTGCATGGATGTCATCTGCATAGATCGGCCACCAATGCGCGCGTCACCTAAGTTAGATGAAAAGTTTTGACTGGCCATGCTTTCACTGCCAATGACTTCGTTGCGTGCAAAGCTGCCATGAGCCGCAACCATTTGAAATGAGCTTCCAGAAATCACCACGCCACCTATGTTGCTTGCAAAATTTTGTTGTGCGGTGCTAGAGTTGCCAAAGACAACATTGCTGAGGGTACTGTTATTGATGGATGCTATCTGCATGGATGAGCCAGATATCAAAACGGGGTCATAGCCAGTCGCACTTGCGTTTGCAATAAACAAACTTACTAGCAGTGACAAAATGGTTTTCATAGCCGTTCCCTTGTGCGCATGCAATTTAGATATTCAATTGATATTTAAAAAATTTGAACCTTTCAAAAACATGGCTTGCTCTTGCGAGCGCAGCAACATGTTCTTGAAAGTATCTAGCTAATGCAAATTAACGTGATCCGCCAACGCAAGTTGTGCAAGAGTTGTTAGATGCAATGTTTTGAGTGCCAGAGTTGTCACGACCAGTCACGTGGTTGCTCACGTTTGCGTAAGTTGTTGATGTTGACTGTGTAGAGATTCCACCAATCGTTACGCGACCAACGTTTGAGGACAAGTTTTGGCTTGCAACGTTGTCAGTGCCATCCACGGTGTTGGTGATAGAGCCGCCACGTGCTGATACAGTTTGCATCGACACACCACGGATTTCAATATCACCAGCATTTGATGCCAAGTTTTGTTGACCGATGTTGTCGTTGCCAGACACGCGGTTAGACACGTTCACGTCAACAAGCGTAGCGCTTTGAGTTGAAATACCGGTAATAACAACATCTGTAGAAGCAGTAGGACCACTGCCGCCATGGCCACTGCTACCAGATGCGAATGCTGATGCTGCAAACAAAGCCAAAGCCAAGATAGAAAGTTTTTTCATGATAAATCCCCTTTAAGAAACAATTAAATTAATTTAAAAATTCCCGAACATCTTTTTTCTTAACGGTGCTCGGAAGCTTTGATGAAATCAGTGTTGATGCTTGCAAAATTTGCTTGCTGCATCGCTTCTGTTTTCATCTGGTGCTAGTTTCCGTTTTGCAAAGGGGTGCTTCAATACCTCGTTATATCTACCAAAAATACCTTGTTTTATTACCCAAAAAATGAGTACTTTTTGATGCACTTAGAGATAAATGCGCGGAAATTGAATACCTTTGGTTAGGTATAAGGTTTTAAAACTGGTAGTTTCTTAGTGAATCAATTGTAAATTTTTGAAACATTTCAAAAAAATGTGCAGAGAAAAACCATTCCTTGTCATTGGAAAAAGAACCTTTTTGCTACTCTGTGTGACAGGGAACTGCATCGTTTATGCCTAAAAAACTGAAGGTTTGTAATTCAAAAGATTCTATTTTTGGGGATTATTTACATAGCATTTGTCACCAAGAATGGTTAATCTTCATTCAAGCTTCAAGCAAAGAATTAACCAAATGATACGTATCAAGGGAGGTTTAACATGAATCAACACGTAACCACTTTCGGTGACAAAAGCAAAGTCAACGACATGAATCTCGCAAATGTCGGCAATCCAAATGCCAACAAATTAGCGTCGCAGGGGCAATTTGCCTACTTTGCGAATCCTGCTAATTTGTGGCCTGACTTTTTGCTGGGTCAAGCAAGTCAACCTTTACGCGTGATTTTGATTGAGGAAGACGCGCACATGCGCAGTGTGGTCGGTCAAGAGCTAGGAGGCGACCCTCGCACCACATTGTTGGCAACTGCTAGCAATATGCGTGAAGGCAAAAATTTGATAGCAAACTATGCTTTTGATGTGATGCTTTTAGACTTGAACCTGCGTGATGGTATGAGCTTTGAGTTGTTGAAATACATGCGTATGCATAGACCTGCCGCTGAAGCTCTGGTGATATCCATGATGGACGATGAGGAAAAAGCTATCACCGCGTTTGACCTCGGCGCTAATGGTTATATTGTTAAAAATTCATGGTTTGGCAATTACGCCCAAGCCGTATTGCAAGTGGCCAATGGTGGTGCTTTCATTTCGCCAAGTCTTGCGCGCAGATTGATTAAAAAATTCGCCAACAGCTCACACGTAGAGCTGCAACAAAACCGAAACCAAGTGATTCCGTTGCATACCAACGGCGTTTTGTCATTCCGAGAGCGCGAAATTCTAGAACTCGTTGCAGACGGTTGCACCAGCAGCGCCATTGCCTTGAAAATCAACATCAGCACCCAAACTGTTACTACGCATATCAAAAATATTTATCGTAAATTGCAAGTGCATACGCGTGCACAGGCGGTTAGCAGTGCAAAGAACCAAGGCTTGCTCAGTTAGACGGGTTTTCAAGGCAAGACCCTCGTAAAATAGGGCTAAATCGATACCTTGCAACAAGGGCTTTTCCGATTGGAAAGCCCTTTTTTTATGCCTAAAATTTCAGTCTTAGTTCCTTAGTTCCTTAGTTTTCAAGTTTCATGCAGCAAATCATTCTCCAAATCTCACAAGAAATCAAAGTCAAACCCGATCAGGTCAAAACCGCTGTTGAACTGCTAGACGGCGGTGCAACCGTCCCCTTTATCGCCCGCTACCGCAAAGAAGCCACGGGTGGGCTTGACGACATCCAGCTACGCGAGCTGGAATTTCGCCTCTCCTACCTGCGTGAACTGGCTAACCGACGTGAAGTCGTCCTCAAAGCGATTGACGAACAAGGTAAGTTGACCGATGCATTGCGCCTATCAATCGCCGACTGCGCCACCAAGCAAGAGTTGGAAGACTTGTATTTGCCGTTCAAACTCAAACGCCGCACCAAAGGCCAAATGGCGCGGGAAGCCGGTTTAGAGCCCTTGGCCGACAAGTTGTTTGTCGACCCGACCTTGAACCCAAGCATTGAAGCAGAAGCCTTTGTGATTCCGTTGAAACCGCACGTAGAGGGCGAGGATAAGCAGCCCGATTTCTCCACCGCAGCGGCCGTTTTAGACGGCGTGCGCGATCTGTTGAGCGAGCGCTGGGCTGAGGATGCTGCGCTGGTGCAAAGCCTGCGGGAATGGCTGTGGGACACGGGCCTGCTGCAAAGCAAGCTGATGGACGGCAAAGACCAAAACAATGCCGATGTGGCCAAGTTTCGCGACTATTTTGAGTACGACGAACCCATTGGCCGCGTGCCGTCGCACCGCGCTTTGGCCGTGTTTCGCGGGCGGGGGCTGGAGATTTTGGATGCGAAGCTGGTGTTGCCAGCGCCTCCTGAACCCGTGGTTGCGGGCAAAGCCGCACCTGTCTCATTGGCAGAAGCGCGCATTGCATTGCACTTGGGCTGGAGTCATTTGAGTAGAGCAGGGGACGACTTGATCCGCAAATGCGTCGCCTGGACCTGGCGCGTTAAGCTGAGTTTGTCCACTGAGCGCGATTTGTTCGCCCGCCTGCGTGAAGACGCCGAAAAAGTCGCCATCAAGGTGTTTGCCGACAATCTGCGCGATTTGCTACCCTGGCATCCGCACCGGTGTGAAGGTCGCGGTGGTCGATGCGACCGGCAAACTCGTCGAAACCGCCACCATCTACCCGCACGAGCCGCGCAAAGACTGGGACGGCTCGCTGCACATATTGAGCAAACTGTGCGAAAAACACGGCGTCAACCTGATCGCCATCGGCAACGGTACGGCCAGCCGCGAAACGGACAAGCTGGCGGCTGATTTGATCAAATTAGTGCTTAAAAACACTAAAAACGAGTCAAATTCGGCTGTAGCCGGCGTATCTATTGCCTCAACAGCTATAGAAAAAGTAGT
>JBEGUP010000338.1:0-2752 GCA_041178825.1 Pseudomonadota bacterium
TCAAACACGCGGGCTGGCGCTTCGACGATATGGCAGTCATCGGGCACGGCAGATATTTTGATCACGCTGCGGCCCAAGTTGCCTTGCAACAACATCAAACCACCCGTTGCGCTGAACGGCGCACTCACAGGACGGCAAACGCTGTCGTCTTGCGTCGCGCCAATAGCATGCCATTGCAGCTTGCCATCGACCAAATTTGGCTCGCCCGTAAATTCACGCAGCCCCGCTGGGCGCACTGTCAACACATCGGCGTGCATCAAACCCGCGTCCAGCAACTCACGAATCACGTAGCCCGGACCGCCTGCGGCTTGGAATTGGTTCACATCGGCACTGCCGTTCGGGTACACACGGCTCAGCAGCGGAATAACCGCTGACAAAGCCGAAAAATCATCCCAATCGATGGTGATGCCCGCCGCACGCGCCACGGCCACCCAATGGATCAAATGGTTGGTCGAGCCGCCCGTCGCCAACAAGGCGATCATGGCGTTGACGATGCAGCGCTCATCGACCAGCTTGCCTATCGGTGTTTTGCAAGCCAACACGGTGCGGGTAGCTTCGCGGGACAACTCGTCGCGCAAGTCGTTATCCGGATTCACAAAAGCGCTGCCGTGCCACGCCCGTGGTAGGCCTTAGATTCGGCCTCCAGCAGTTCGGCACGCCCCACCAGCCCCAGCGCCGCTTGCTCGCGCACCTTGGATTTGGCATTGTTTGACAAACCGCTGGTCATCGGTCCGGCGGGTACAAAAACGGTGGGCAAATGGCCGAATTGAAGTGCCCCAATCAGCAAACCAGGCACAATTTTGTCGCACACGCCCAGCATCAGCGCACAGTCAAACACATCGTGGCTGAGTGACACGGCGGTGGACATGGCGATGACATCGCGGCTGAACAGGCTCAATTCCATGCCAGCTGTGCCCTGCGTCACGCCGTCGCACATAGCAGGCACACCGCCCGCGACTTGCGCAGTCGCGCCATGCTTTCGGGCTTCGGTTTTGATCAGATCTGGGTACTGCTGGTACGGCGCATGTGCTGAGAGCATGTCGTTGTAGGCGTTGACAATGCCGATGTTCGGTGCTTTTTCAGCAACGACCTTGAATTTGTCATTGCTCGGCAGGGCCGCAAAAGCATGTGCCACATTGGCACAGCCCAGCCGGTCTGCACCGCGTGGGCGGTTGGCCGCGATGTCAACGCGCTCTAAATAGGCTTGTCGAGTTACCGCGCTGCGCTCTCTGATGCGCTGGGTGACTTGTTCTACGATAGTGTTTAGTTTCATATTTTTTGGTAACTTAGTTACGTTACCCAATACTAACGCGAAACTGTGCGATGTGTGCGGCTTTTTGTTACGGAGCAGTTACGAAAAATATTTCACTGCTTGCATTAAGTCTTTGATTTCAAGCAGTTTTTTTGAAAATTGAAGACACTTGAGACGTAAAAAAACCCAGCAAGCTGGGTTTTTTAGATTCAATGACAGCAATTAATTACTGAATCGACACTTCCACGCGGCGTGCTTCGGCGCTGCTGCCAGCTGCTGCGGTGGTGTTTTCAGGCTTTTTCAACTCAATTTTGTCTTCAGCCACGCCCAAAGCCTTGAGCGCGTCACGCACAGCAAAAGCGCGCGCTTTGGACAATTCTGCGTTTTTGACAGCGTCGCCTGTTGCGTCATTAAAACCGCTCACCACGGCTTTTTTGCCGCTGGCAATGGCTTTCACCACCTCAGCCAAAGCCTCGTTACCACCAGCGGCAACTTCAGACTTACCAGATGCGAAGAAGAATTTAACAACACCGTTTTCAACTTTGACGCTGGCTGCGTCAGCTGAACCTGCAGCAACAGCTGCACCTGAAGCTGCCGCAGAAGCAGCAGAAACGTCTGTAGCCGGCGTATTTACTGCCTGAGCAGCTACAGAAGCAGTAGCAACCACAGCAGTAGGTGCTTTAACCGCTTTTCCTTTGAAATTTGCTTGATAAATACCAAAACCAATCACGGATGCGACAACCAGTGCCACAAAACCAAAAATCAAACCCAAGACGCCGCCGTTGTCATCATCTTCTTTAGAAAACATTAAAAACTCCAAAATCAATTAAAAAACAGAAATAAACTAAAAACCTGTGTTGATTGTAAATGAACGGTTTTTTAGCAAATCCTCAGCCCTAGCCAAATCCTCCACGGTGTCAATATCCGTCACAACACCGACATCTTTTACTATCAATTTCATAGCTTCATAGGCAGCAATAACGGTGGCTGCACCTTTATTTCCTCTTAAATTTAGCAAATCTTGCTGGCAAACAACCCCAAACCCGACTGGATGGCCGCGTTGCTCGGAGCTTCCATGTTCCGTTTCACTCACAAAGCAAGGCTGCACCACATCATTCGTCTGCAACGCTTCGGCCACTTGTAACAACGTAGCAGGCTGAATCAGCGGCAAATCGGCGGGCAAAACCAGCCAGGAGAGGCTGTGCAAATCATTTTGTTTGGTGGGCGGGTATGCACGGGTGGGTCCTAGCATGGCTTTGTGAAGAAGTTTGGTGCTGTCGTCTTGGGACTTGTCTTTGGACCTTGGCGAGCAGCCGAACGTTTTTTAGAGGAACTTCGCGCTACGCATTATTTTGAAAATGTAAATTACATCAAAGTAAATTTATACGGTTCGCTTTCCTTAACCGGCAAAGGTCACGCTACTGATTTAGCGATAATGCTGGGTTTAAGCGGTCAGGATCCCGAATATATTCCAGTTCAAAATATTGATAAAATTATTGC
>JBEGUP010000339.1:0-3318 GCA_041178825.1 Pseudomonadota bacterium
GCAATGCCGTTCACCGCCATGACGATGGGCTTGGGAAAGGTGTTTAAACGGCGCACCAGTGGATTAAAGAACTCGGCCACTAAATTGCCCAGCTTGGGTGGCTTTGAGAGGGCGGCTGCGAACGATCAAGACCGTACCCACTTGCGCTTCTAATGCTCTCAAGCGTTGGGATACAGCTGATTGCGTGATGGACAAACGCTGTGCAGCCCGTTCAAATCCGCCTTCCTCAATGATGGCGGCTAGGCATTCCAGCGCGTCGGGGTCAAATGTGCTCATGGTCAGTCTCCAGTTCTTTTACTTGTATTAGCAATCTTGATATTTTTGCTGATAGTTTAATCAGGCTTCTATTTGTTGGCAACTTGAGGCACACTTAAATCAGTAAAAACAGCTGGTTATAAGTAAACATGAAAGAGCAAGCATGAAAGTTATAGTTCTTGGCGCTGGCATCATCGGCATCAGCACGGCTTGGCATTTGTTGGAGCTAGGGCATGAGGTGACCGTGGTTGATCGCCAGCCAGACGCAGCGCTGGAGACCAGCTTTGCCAACGCGGGACAAATATCGGTGAGTTACTGCGAACCTTGGGCGAATAAAGATGCGCCGCTTAAAGCCTTGAAATGGATGTTCAGCAAAGAAGCACCGCTGTTGTTTCGCCCACAGTGGCCCACGTTTGGCCCGCTCGCCAAGTTCGGCGGGGGTTGGCAGCAATGGCGCTGGGGCATGCAGTTTTTGGGGCAATGCAACGACGCGGCGTTTGAGCGCAATGTGCAGCAAATCGTCGCGCTGGGTGCTTATAGTCATCTCGCTTTAAAAGACATTGTTAACGCCACAAACATTGACTATCACCGCATCGAGCACCGATCAACATGCTTTAGACGCAGCAGGCGAAGCAGCTTTGTTGATGCAAAAGTATGGCGTCAACCGCAAAGTGTTGAGTCGGGATGAGATTTTGAAGATTGAACCCGCGCTGAAATCTTTTGGCTCCCAGATCGTAGGTGGCACTTATACAGATAGCGATGAAAGCGGCGACGCTCGCGTATTCACGCAAAAACTAGCGCAAGTTTGTGCAGCCAGAGGTGCTGAGTTTCTGTACGGACATGATGTTTTGGCGTTAAATATGTCAAAAAATACTATCAAATCTATAGCTGTTTAGGCAGTAAATACGCTGGCTAGAGGTCAAAATAGGGGTATAAATAGGCGTAAAAATGACGAATTTGAGGTAAAAACCCTTGTAGCAGACGCTTTTGTGGTCGCTTGCGGCTCCTATAGCGCACCACTGTTACGCAGCGTCGGCGTTGATGTGCCGATTTACCCGGGTAAAGGCTACAGCGCCACCTTCAAAATATTGAAGCCAGAACTAGCACCGAATGTCTCTGTCATAGACGACCAAGCCAAATGCGCGATGACCCGCTTGGGAGACCAGCTGCGTGTGGCGGGAACCATTGAAATTGGCGCTTATGACAACTCGATTGATTCTGAATTGTCACAAATACGCTGCCGCATGCTGACCAAACGTGTAGAAACCGTGCTGCCTGGCGTCTGCGACACACGTAGCGCAGAAGAGGGCGGATCGCCTAAATATTGGGCAGGCCTGCGCCCAGCCACACCAACCAATATTCCCGTCATCGGCAGAACCAAAGTCGAAAAACTATGGGTCAACGCTGGCCACGGCACGCTAGGCTGGACGCACGGCGCGGGCTCAGGTAAGGCACTGGCGGAGCTGATAGATGGAAGAACGCCAGATATTGCAGCTGAAATTTCGCATGGAAAGGCGCAACATCCGTTCGGATTTTATGGTTGCTAAGTTTATGGTGTTTGAGTTTATGGCTTTTGTGTGTTGGCCAAGTTGCGTAAATTCTGCGGTATCAGGTCAAACAACGGTGTTGGCTCGCGCTTGAGCATAGGTGCAAGACTAGTGCCGTCGATGCTCAAGGACAAGTCGGCTGCGTTTAAATTGGCCAATTGCTGCATCCAAGCAATATTGAGGCCGCCATTCACCCCCGGTTTTGAGTAAATGAGCGACAGCATTCGTTTGGCGGAAAGGTTACCTTTGCTAGCCGCTAAGTTGTACAAACGTATGGCCTCTGCATAATTCGCTTGGCAACCGTTGCTGTTTGCTTGGCCTCGGTGCAGCGCCTGTGCGACAGTCAAAAGTGCAGTGTCAGACAAGTCGGGACTATTTGGAACTTTGCAATTAACGGGGCTGTCTGTCTGCCGTGTTTGGAGCAAAGCGGTATTTTGAGCAGCGACCACGGAATACGGGGCGGCCGTTGCAAAATAGCTTTGTGCTTCTTTTAGTTTTTCAGAAGCCACAGCGTCAAAACCCAGCTCAATCAAGGCCTGCACATCTTGCAGCTTTGCCGCATTGAGTAATATTTGTCGCCGCTGTTGGCGGGTTTTCTCAAGCGAAGCAGCCGTCGATGCAGAATTATTTTGCAAGGGTGAAAAGGTTTCTTCTAGCAGCCATTCAAAATATAGAGCTCGCCCAGGTTTGACTGCACGCAGTTGTGCTACCAAGGCACGCGCTTTGTTGGCAGACGGTAAGCCCTCGCAACCTTGAATCTCACACCACGCCAAACCAGCAAGAGCAGATGCTTCGCCAAGCTGTTGGGCTTGCTTGAAACGCAACAGTGCCTCACTGTCATCAACCTCAACCCCTAAACCGTTTACAGACAACAAACCCAGTACCCATGCCGCGTTGGCAGCTTGTCGTCTTTGCTGCAAAGCTGCTGGGGTAGTTTTTCCTGCCACAGCAGTGCCTGCTTTGCTGACAATCGCTTTGAGATTGTCGATTTCAGTTTGAAGTGCTATTTGGTCTTTGATCGGTTGAATCGAAGGCCTTTTTTGTGGTTGCGCTTCTTTAGGTAGGCTAATTCGGTCTTCAACCGGGTTGCCCGCCGGCGTGCTGGTAGAGGGCTCTACTTGCACGCTGTGGGCAAACTTTGGGGTCAGCAGCACAATGGCTGCTGCGCAAGCTAACACAGTGTTTGCAACTATTGTCAAATGATCGTGCTTCATATGAAGCTCAAACCCGCTTCCCCCGTGATTTGTGTAAATGCACTCAAAACATCAGCCTTGCTAGACATGCCTGCTATGGGTTTAAAAGCAGCCACTTGCATGGCAGCAGGTAGTTTGGGCATCACGTCTTCATCAGTTGCAATACAAGTCACATGCTCATTGCCTGGGGCGGCGGCGTCCAAAATAAAGCCGGGTTTGGGGTTAATCCAATCTGGTATACGCACAGACACATCGGCTGTCATCAAAGACTCTGTGTTGGTTGCATTGGGTAGCAAACGCAGCACATTGCCAGTGGCTTCTTG
>JBEGUP010000340.1:0-2651 GCA_041178825.1 Pseudomonadota bacterium
AGACGCCGATTTTGACTTGCTCAGCCAACGTGCGAAAGTGTGAATTGCATGGGGTGAGTTCACTGAAGGTGTTGCAAATGCCAATCACAGGACGACCATCAAACTGGTCATGCGGAACGCCTTTGCCTTTGACCCAGCTACGGTAGGCAAAGCCATCGCGGTCTTGACGACCAAACCACTGTTGGCTGCGTAGTTCGTGGGCTGGTTTTTTAGGCGTTTGACTCATTTGAAATGTAAATATTGAGGTTGCTGATGAAAATTTCGGGTATACCCTGAGATCTTAATGGTCTTATGGTAATACGATAGCGACATTAACGCAAACCTAGATTTAGTTCAAGTTGCAGGGTTAAAAAATAATAGTTTTAAACGTTTTTTGAAGTTTGGGAGCAGATTTGTCTAAGCCAGAAATATTAACAGTTGCAAAGCTGTGGCCACCATATCTTGAAGAGTTGCAACAGACTTATGTGGTGCACGATCGTACGCATGAATTAGATGCTGCCGCTTTTGCACAAATCGCACCACGCATCAAAGCCATTGCTGGCGGTGGTGAGTCGCAGGTGACGCGTGCCTTGATGGATCAATTGCTGGCGCTTGAGATGATTTCCGTCTTTGGTGTTGGGTATGACCGCTACGATGTGGCTACAGCACAAGCTGATAAATACGTGCGTGAGGGTAAATGGCCTAGCGGGCCTTTGCCGCTAGCTCGCAAAGTAACGGGTGCGCGCTTAGGTATTGTTGGCCTAGGCCGCATTGGCAGCGCCATTGCCCGCAGAGCTGCTAGTTTTGACATGAGCATTTCTTACACGTCTCGCAACAAAGTTGCAGACAGTCCGTACGCGTATTACCCGACACCAGCTGCATTGGCTGCTGAAGTTGATTTCTTGATGGTCATCACTCCGGGAGGTGCTGGCACCAAAGGCTTGATCAATGCTGAAGTTTTGAGTGCATTGGGCTCAAAAGGCTATTTGATCAATGTGGCGCGTGGTTCTGTTGTTGACGAATCTGCACTGATTACTGCATTGCAAAACAACGTCATTGCTGGTGCGGCTTTGGATGTGTTTGAAAACGAACCCCATGTTCCAGCCGCTTTATGTGCGATGACCAATGTTGTACTCGCGCCGCATGTGGCCAGTGCAACATGGCAAACACGTAGGGCAATGGCGGATTTGGCATTTGGTAATTTGCAGGCGCATTTTGCGGGTAAGCCACTGTTGACGCCAGTTCCTTAAAACGATTCAATCCAACACATGATTAAAAATGTTCACGGCAATACGGTTGACTTCCTTGGAGAAGCCATTGTTGCTGGTCGATATTCAGAGGGTGGGGCGATTCCGCCAGAGCCCGTGTTGTGCGAAGAGCTAGGTGTTAGTCGAACTGTGGTGCGCGAAGCCATCAAGTCTTTGGTTGCTAAAGGATTGATACACACAGGCCCCAAAGTTGGTACGCGGGTTTTGTCTGCAGATCAGTGGAACTGGTTTGATGCCGATGTAATTGCATGGCAAGCTAAGGCGGGTTTAACCGCAGAATTTATTAGAGACTTACAAGATTTGCGACGTGTCGTTGAGCCTGCAGCGGTGCGCTTTGCAGCACTGCGTGCTACTGAAAAAGACATTGCCAAGATTGAAGAGGCCTATGCTGGCATGAAAAAAGCGGTTTTCGAGGGTGGAGACTACATTACTTTTGACTTGCGTTTCCATCAAGGTTTGCTGGCAGCGTCGCATAACCGTATGCTGGTACAAATGAGCAAGGCATTGAGTGCATTATTACGAACCAGTTTTGAGTTATCCACAGCAAAAAAAGATGGTCCCTTGAGTTCTTTGCCGCTGCATAGAGCTGTTCTTGATGCGGTTGCTGCGCATGACCCTGTGCAGGCTGAGCAAGCAATTTCTCGCTTAATTGATAGTGCTCATACCGATATTGAAGAAATCCTAAGCACGCGCAGACGCTTACCGCGAGTGAATCGACCCGCTTCTGAATTGAAAGCAGCTTGATAATGCCATGAATTCAATGTTTATTTTTCGTTCCCTTTCCCATTTCGTCAGTAAGTTAGTAAGTTAGAAACCACCAAGGAGACTGTTCTATGAAATTTAAATTACTCGCAACAGCAGCTTGCATGACCACGGCGATGCTCGTCGGTGGCCATGCTGCTGCACAAGAGAAGCTCACCGTATGGTGGGCCAAAGGCTATTACAAGGCTGAAGATGATGCGCTTTTTGCTGCTATCAAGAAGTTCGAAGCCAAGACAAAAGTCAAGGTCGAATTGTCTCAATATGCGCCGCAAGAAGCGATACCTAAATCAGTTGCTGCTATGGATGCTAAAAATCCACCAGACGTTGCTTATGCTGACGTCTATGACTTCCAGGTTGCAGGCAAATGGGCGTTTGACGGTAAATTAGAAGACGTCAGTAGCGTCATCGATCCCATGCGCACTAAGTTTGCTCCAAACACAGCAGAAACAACCTTTTTGTACAACGACGTTGACAAGAAGCGGGCTTACTATGCTTTCCCGATGAAGCAACAGACCATGCACATTCAGTATTGGGCGGATATGTTGACTGATGCAGGTTTGAAAGAAAGCGATATTCCTACAAACTGGAAGGACTATTGGACGTTCTGGTGCGATAAAGCCCAAACAGCGCATCGTCAAAAAT
>JBEGUP010000341.1:0-2885 GCA_041178825.1 Pseudomonadota bacterium
GGTTGGCAATGGCCGCTCAACGATTTATGGGGTGACAAAGGACAAGACTTAGGCGCTGGACGTGGCCAAGGCGAAGGGCGCTGGTACAGCGTTGGTCGCATGAACTTCAGCTTGACCGATAAAAAACTGGTCGACTCTGTGGTCGGTTTTGAATACGATGCGGGCTGCTGGCTTGGTCGTGTTGTGATTGAAAACTTAGCGCGAAGCGATGCCACCAGCAACAAACGCGCATTGTTTCAACTTGAACTGATTGGTTTTTCAAGACTTGGGGCTTCTGGCACTTTGAACACCTTGAAAAACAATATTCCAAGGTATCAATATTTGCGTGAGCAAGTCACCACGCCTAGCCGATTCAGCACATACGACTAAACGTTTATTTCAAATGACTCCTAAAACTGCTATGACGTTGAAAACTGTTTACCGTAATATTGCTTGTGTGCTGTGTTTAAGCAGTTTAAATGCTGTTTACGCGCAAGGCATACGCTTAACACCGTCGCCGACTGTTGGTACACGCTCGCAAACTACAAATGACGCTGCGCCTGCAGTGGTTCAAGCCAACTATATTGTTGCCATCGTCAATTCAGAACCAGTTACTAGCACTGAAGTGCGGGCGCGTTTGATTCGTTATGAGCAAAGATTGACGACCATGGGTGCCCCTATGCCCTCGCGCATCGACTTGTCGCGCGAGGTCTTAGAAGATGTCATCAACGAAAAAATTCAGCTACAAAAAGCCCGCGAGTCCGGCGTTCGTATCGACGACAGAACCCTTGACGCGGCCATACAAAACTTTGCCAACCAAAATAAAATCGTACGAGCGCGGACGGCATAGGTTTTACACAGATTCGGAACGATATACTCAATCAGTTACTCATTCAAAAACTCAGAGAGCGCGATGTTTTGGGCAATATAGACATCAGCGATAAAGACATTGAAGCGTTTTTAAAAACGGCAACCACTTCCAACCAAACGAGCGAAATAGCAATAGATATTGCACAAATTTTAGTTGCCGTGCCTGAAAATGCGTCAGAAGCTCAAATATTAGCTGCACGAGAACGTGCCTTGCGCATTTACAACAAAGCCATCAACGGTGGTGATTTTTATAAATTAGCGCAAGAAAACTCTGATGCTAAAGATGCACGCACAGGCGGTCAAATGGGGCTACGCTCTATCGAAAGGTACCCAACATTGTTCGTTGAGGCCATCAAAGACAAGAAGGTAGCCGATGTCGTAGGCCCTATCCGCTCTGGTGCAGGGTTTCATGTTTTGCAACTTTTAGCCAAAGAGGCTCCCGCAGATGCCAGTTTAACGGTGACGCAAACCAACACGCGGCATATTTTGTTAAAGACAGGGCCATCCATGACTGAGGCCGCGGCCAAAGCAAAACTAAGCGTTTTGAAACTGCAAATTGAATCTGGCAAAGTTGATTTTGCAAGCGCTGCGAAAGCGAACTCACAAGATGCGTCGGCGGCAGCTGGCGGTTCTTTGGGATGGGCAAATCCTGGACTCTTTGTTCCTGAATTTGAAAGCGCTATGAACGCGTTGCCACTTGGCAAAATTTCTGAACCTATTACATCGCGATTTGGCGTGCACTTGATCCTCGTGGAAGCACGCAAACAAATCCCACTAACCAACAGTGAGCAACGTGAAACGGCTAAAAATGTGCTCCGTGAGAGAAAATTTGACGAGGCTTTCGCAAATTGGATGCAAGATTTACGTAGCAACGCTTACGTAGAGTATCGTGATCTTCAGCAGTAACAAGCTACAACAACCATTGAACGGCGATTTTGAGTAAACACATTGCGAGAAAGCGGTTCGGTCAGCATTTTTTGACCGACAAATCCATCATCACCGACATTGTTGATGCCATCAACCCGCAAGTTGGCCAAGTGATGGTAGAAATTGGCCCTGGCTTGGCCGCTTTGACCCAACCTTTGGTTGAGCGGCTAGGCCAATTGACTGTGATTGAGTTAGACAGGGATTTAGCAGTTAGACTGCGGCAACATCAGCATTTAACGGTCATCGAGTCAGATGTGCTCAGGGTTGATTTCAGCGCCATTTCTGCGCAGAAAATCCGCGTAGTCGGAAATTTGCCCTACAACATTTCGACACCTATTTTGTTTCACTTGCTGGACTATGTGGATCACATTGAAGACCAGTACTTCATGTTGCAAAAAGAGGTCATTGACCGCATGGTAGCCCCAGCTGACAGCAGCGACTACAGCCGTCTGAGCGTGATGTTGCAGTGGCGCTACGAGATGGCGAACATTCTGTTTGTGCCGCCCACCTCATTTGACCCGCCGCCCCGCGTTGACAGTGCCATTGTGAGCATGTTGCCGCGAATCAACCCACCGACTATTGACGTGAACAGACTCAGCGAATTGGTGCAAGTCGCCTTCAGCCAGCGTAGAAAGCTGATGCGACACACTTTGGGCAAATGGCTAGAAGAAAAAAAATACTCAGGTAACTTTGACCTACAACGCCGAGCACAAGAAGTACCCGTTCAAGAGTATATTGATTTGGCTCTGGCTATTGAACTTACCATCTAACTTGCCATTTAACTCACCACCTAAAGCGCTACAAATTTAATAGCTGTTAAGGCAGTAAATACGCTGGCTAGATGCAAAAAAGCCCATGAAAATGGGCTTTTTTTATGGTGTAACTCGCTTTATGCTGCTGCTAACCAGTATCCAGCGTTAAATGGGCTACTCATGCGCAGCGCCAAAGGCGATACGTCTACCAACTTGTCTGTTGGCATTTTTTCACCTTCTTCAACGATTTCATCTAAAACATTCACTTCTGATGTCAGTCCCAAGGCCTCATTCGCCCGTTCTGCTTGGCTATTTTGCGCAGAACGGGCTACAGAAAAGAATAGAAGCATCGGAATG
>JBEGUP010000342.1:0-3656 GCA_041178825.1 Pseudomonadota bacterium
GTTTTGCAAGTGTTTCAGAAGGGCGAAAATTCGAACGATACACATCCAAAGCTTGCAACAACAAACGCGGCGCAAAGTGTGATGCAAACGCATACGGCAGGCCACGTTCCGCCGCTAATTTTGCGGAGAACAAGCTAGAACCCAGCAGCCAAATCGGCACATTCGTGCCCGCACCCGGCATCGCAATCAAGCGCTGGCCAGCTTGCGGTGCAGTCAGCAAATGCTGCAGTTCTGCCACATCGCGCGGAAAGTCGCTTTCAGCTTCTACACGATCGCGCCGTAGAGCGCGCATAGTTGCTTGGTCAGTACCTGGTGCTCGGCCTAAGCCTAGGTCAATACGGTTGGGGTATAACTCAGCCAACGTACCAAAAGCTTCTGCAACCACTAAGGGTGCATGGTTAGGCAGCATGATGCCGCCAGAGCCGACGCGAATCGTCTTGGTGCCACCCGCCAAATGCCCCACCAGCACCGCAGTGGCCGAGCTGGCAATGCCCGCCATATTATGGTGCTCCGCCACCCAGTAGCGCTTGAAACCTAGCGACTCAGCGTGTTGTGCGGTTTGAAGTGCAATTTTCAGCGCATCCCCCACCGTGCCGCCTTCGCGCACGGCGACCAAGTCGAGCATGGAAAGGGCGATGTCGTGAAGTGCTTTCATGGGAATCAGTTCAAGTAAATTGTCTTAATCCGCCAAAGCGGCGGTAGGGTTCAGCCAGTTTTTTCCAACGGTCTAAAGCACGCGCTAAGCGGGCGGCGACTTGCGGGTTGAAGCTGTCTAGCTCCATCACGCGATCGCTCCAAAACACATAGCCAGCTGCGTCTGCGCGGTGGAAGGCACCCGGGTTGGCGCTGCAGTAGCTGAAGGTGACGCTGCGTACGCGGTTTGGGTTCTTCATGTTGAAGTCTGGCAGAGTCATCAATTGACGCACAATGGGCAAAATATTGCCGCCGTCGTCTGGTGCACCTGCTTGTAAGGCAAACCATTTGTCCAAGACCAAGGGCTCGTTTTTGAACATCGCATGAAATTGAGCCAATGCAGGCGTAGCCAAAGCATGGCTCGCGTTGACGAGGGCGCTAAGCGCGTTGAATCGGTCCGTCATATTGCTCGCATCTTTAAAACGCTGCAAGGTTTTACCTGGCCAAACAGAATCGCCCGACGTTTTTGACGCCAAACACAGATTCGCCAATGCCATGCCAGCCAAAGCACGGCGGCCGCTGGAGTAGGCGTCTGGCGTGTAAGCACCATTGTTTTGATGCACTTCAAACGCCCATTGCCAATCAGCTTGCAGTGCACTGGCAATTTGCAAACGAAGTTCTTGGCGAACGGCATGAATACGCTGCGGGTCAACGACTTCTAGCTGCTCAGCGATGTAGCTTTCAGACGGTAACGTCAACACCAACTCTTTGAAGGCTGCATCCAAGGCAGGGTCGCGCAAAACCTTGCGCATCGCTTCAATATAGCTATTTAATGTGTTATTTTTAGTTTCATTTTCGATGTTAGTCGTCGTATTATTTGCCTGAATAGCTATTAAATTAATAGCGATATTTAATCCTAAACGCTGTCCAGCTTCCCAGCGGCTGAATGGGTCAGTGTCATGTGCAAGAAGCGCAAGCAACTCAGCTTCACTGTAGTCATATTCCAAAATAATGGGGGCGCTGAAGCCGCGCAGCAGCGAGGGCACAGGCTGCGTTTTAACATTGATGAAGCTCACCGTTTGGCTGCTTTGCGTCAAAACCAAGGTGCGACTACCAACTGAAGCTGACGTTTCATCGCTGAGCTGCAGTGGCAACTCAACACCGTCACTGTTCAATAAACCCATTGAGAGCGGAATCACAAACGGCTCACTACCAGCTTTTAGGTGCTGTGTGAAAGTGATGCTGTAAGTACGTGCAGCCTCGTCGTACACGCCATTTGCTTGCACGCGTGGCGTGCCAGACTGGCTGTACCAGCGTTTGAATTGAAGCAAATGACGGTCGAGTTCAGAGTTGGGGTTGGCTGATGCTATCGCCAAAGCAAAGTCATCACAGGTCACCGCTTGGCCGTCAAAGCGTTCGAAATAACGTTTCATGCCTTTAGCAAAACCTGCTTGACCACTTGGAGAGTCTGAAGAGCTCACCAAAGTTTGCATCATGCGCACCACTTCAGCGCCTTTTTCGTAGATGGTTGCGGTATAGAAGTTGCTGATCTCTTCGTACTGGTCTGGTCGCACAGGGTGTGACATCGGGCCGGCGTCCTCCACAAACTGCGCAGCGCGCAAACCGCGTACATCTTCAATGCGTTTCACGGCACGAGCTGAGGCAACGCCAGCCATGTCTTGCGAAAACTCTTGGTCGCGGAAGACGGTCAAACCTTCTTTGAGCGAGAGCTGAAACCAGTCGCGGCAAGTGATGCGGTTACCCGTCCAATTGTGGAAATACTCATGGCCGACGACGGATTCAATGTTGGCAAAATCCACATCCGTCGCCGTGGCTTGACTGGCCAGCACGTACTTGGTGTTGAAGATGTTGAGGCCTTTGTTTTCCATCGCCCCCATGTTGAAGTCACTGGTCGCCACAATCATGAAGCGCTCCAAGTCCAAGCTCAAACCATAGCGTGCTTCGTCCCATGCCACGCTGGCCATGAGTGAGTTCATCGCGTGCTCGGTTTTTTCCAAGTCGCCAGGGCGCACATAGACTTGCAACAAATGTGTGTTGCCTGCCCCATTTGGCGAAGTGACGGTTTTCATTGCCAGTGCCGTCTAAATCACCTTGCTCGACCAAATTGCCGTTCGACAACAACACGGGGTAAGCCGTTTTATCAGCACGCAACATCACCGTGAAACTCGCCATCACATCGGGGCGATCTAAAAAGTAAGTGATGCGTCTAAAGCCCTCAGCCTCGCACTGCGTAAAGAACGAATCGTTACTGACGTACAAACCCATTAATTTGGTGTTTTTAGCAGGTGCGCAAGTGGTGAAAATTTCTAGGTCAAACTCATCTGGCAAGTTGTCTAACACCAAACGGTTGCCTTCCATTTTGAAGCTGCAACCTTGCCCGTTGACCAAGACGCGCGACAAATTCAACTCGTCACCATCTAATTTCAAGGGTTGCATTTCCACCGCAGCATTGCGTCGAACGTGCATTTTGTTCAGTACGCGGGTTTTTGCAGGGTCAAGGTCAAATGTCAAATCGACGGTGTCAATCCAGTACGCAGGTGCTGTGTAATCCAGGCGGTTGATAGCAATGGCTTGGCCTGCGCCTTCACCATTTAAGTCGTTTTTATGCTGCAACATGCAGATTCTCCAAAAAGTTTGCGTCTAATAATTCGTTGTAATTGGCAACCGCTGCAATCACGTGCGGACCAGCTAATTCTGCAGCCGTATGCCCCGTGCAAATCGCTACAGCACGCATGCCAGCACGGCGCGCAGCTTCAATGCCAAAGGGTGCATCTTCAAAGACAATACAATTCTCAGCCGTTGTATTTATTCGCTTAGCTGCTTCTAAAAATATAGCAGGTGTGGGCTTGCCAGTCAGCCCCTCATCGCCCCGCGCAATAGCATCAGGCGCAGGCTGCATTTGTAAGTGTTTCAAGACAAATTCAACGTTATGAATATCACCGGCCGTACCCACGCCAATTTTTAAGCCGCGCGACCGCGCTTGTGTGGCGAAGGTTTTAAAA
>JBEGUP010000343.1:0-2699 GCA_041178825.1 Pseudomonadota bacterium
CGGCCACATCTACATCGCGCAGCCGCCGC
The DNA here is from genome assembly GCA_041178825.1 of Pseudomonadota bacterium. Classification (GTDB taxonomy): domain Bacteria; phylum Pseudomonadota; class Gammaproteobacteria; order Burkholderiales; family Burkholderiaceae_C; genus Aalborgiella. Next base: position 30 of record JBEGUP010000343.1, read on the forward strand.
TGTACAAGGTCAAAGCCGGCAAAGAAGAGCTCTACCTCAAAGACGCGCCCGCGTTAGACAGCTTCTTGCTGCGCATCGCCATGAAAGACGCCAGCGTCTATACCGGCGGCGCGAACCCAACGACTTTGACTGGCGACACCTTGAACGAACTCGCCCGCAAACACGCCCTGGCCGAAGCCGTCATCGCCCGCCTGCGCAACTTCATGGACGACGAAGCGCTCAGAGCCATTGCAGACGGTGTTGATTTGAACCTAGACACCGTCGGAGACGCCGAAAAATCAGCCGTCGCGCTGCAAGCCTTCCTGCTCACCATCGGCAGCCACGCCGAAGTCGCCGGCGAATTCGACGTCCGCACCGACAAACCCATCCTACGCATCAGCCGCCGCCACCACGGCAACGTGAAAAGCAGCGTTTTGACGCAAGACTTTGTCCACGGCTCCGACTACGCCGCCTTGGCCGAAGCGGCAGACACATTCCGTGGCCTGCTGGGCGACGGCGCCAAAGTCATGCGCGGTGAAGGCGAGCGCCAAAAAGAAGAAAAAGTCAGCGATTTCCGCGTTGCCATGAAATGGCTCTTGGCAGAAGCCGAGCGCACCGCCGAGCGCACCACCAGCCGCCAGCGCTACAAAGGCTTAGGCGAGATGAACCCCGCCCAGCTCTGGGAAACGACGATGGACCCCACCGTCCGCCGCCTCCTACGCGTCCAAATCGACGACGCCATCGAAGCCGACCGCGTCTTCACCATGCTCATGGGCGATGAGGTTGAACCGCGCCGGGAGTTTATTGAGACGAATGCGCTGCGGGCGGGGAATATTGATATTTGATTGGTATTGAAGGTAAACATACAGTGCCCGTCATTTCTTACTTCTTTGGCATCTATGTCCGCATGTACCACGCGGACCATCCGCCAGCGCACTTTCATGTGGAATATCAAGGCCATGAAGCCTTTATTTCCATAGAAACTGGTGAGGTTTTGCAAGGTAAATTACCCGGCAAAGCAGCCCGTATCGTGAAAGAATGGGCGGTAGAGCACCAAGCAGAATTAATGACAAACTGGCGCAAGGCGTGTAACCTAGAGCCTCTAGAGCGCATTTCAGGAGCCGACAATGATTAAATTAGTTCATGCCAAGTGGGTTGGCGACAGCAAGCTGTCATTGGCATTTTCAGATGGCAGTCAAGGTGTTTACGATTTCAGCGCTTTACTTGCCAAAAATACGGCATTGACCTTACCTCTGAAAGACACGAGTGCTTTTCAACGATTTTTTCTAGAACTTGGTGCGCTGTGTTGGCCAAATGGACTTGAGTTCAGTGCATCTAAATTGCACAGTGAATTAGCTGCCGCTGGGGCACTGTTAAATGCCGAGCGTGCTGCTTAATAGCGTTCATATTGATAAATAGAACGCAGCGTATTTCTCACTTGTAGACCTATACATACGCCTATATCCGTCGCATTTATTAACTGAGTAGCTATTAAAATTATAGTGAATTTAAACTCTGACTGACTTGATTAGCGACTATGCTTTCAAACGGCAGTTACACACAACTTTACGGTCCAAGCTCAGCTACAAGCTTATTCTTGTCGTCCACAGACAGCTCTGACACACCCTGTGGGAGATTCTTTAACCGCGTAGCAAAAGTAGCCCTCTAATCGCACTACATGACGCAGGCGCAGCAGTTCTGAGCCTTCTTTGAAGGAAAGCAGCATCGTCATAGGCTGGCCATCTTGTGTGATGGTTAACGGTTTGCTAGTTTTCACAAAATCAATTGCTTGATCGAAGTTGGTTTGAAGCTGTTCGATGGTCAATGACATCATAAAGCTCTCCATTGCATATATTTTAGAAAACTGATTGCAATAACCCTTCAAATATGCCTCTATCCGGCGTATTTACTGCCTAAGCAGCTATAAAAATCATAGCATTATTGATTAATTTTTAAGCAACAGCAGCAAAAAATTCATCTCGCAGACACGCCAAATCACGAGTGCACTTCTTGTTCTCTTATTCTCTTAAGTCTTTATATTAAGATAGTAGTAGTAGTAAGAGCGGCGCTTTTTTGTGGATAAGGCTTTAAACCTGAATCGTATCAAGCACTTACGCTGTACCTGCGGGTGTGGGCAAGGCTGCTATTTTGGTGTCACGCGATTCTGGATAACTTCTGGAATAGTGACTAATCTGTGGATAACTATGGTTTTGTTAGAAAGTTATCAACAAACTTATCCTTAAAATCTCAAAAATAAAAAATCGCGCTACCGCATCGTTAGACTTCCTAGTTCGAACTTCTTGATCAACCATTCTTCCAGTAAAATAAGCCCAACTCAAGGAGCGCTGCAGCGCCAGCATTTATTGCGCGGCGTCAGGCTTGAGTTGCTGCCTCAACAATCGGGGCGACCAACGGCGCTCACCAGCTATTTCAGATTTTTTTGCTAGGTGAGCCATGACTTCTTCGACAAACCCAATCGACACAACAACTTCTGTTGACCACAGCAATGTAGAGCCTATGCGCTTGTCTGGGCTGGAGCCGATATTTATTGATGCGAAAACCTTGTTTGTTAACGTGGGTGAGCGCACCAATGTCACGGGCTCCAAAGCATTTGCGCGCATGATCTTGAACGGCGAATTTGAACAGGCGCTCTCCGTGGCACGGCAACAGGTGGAAAACGGCGCACAGATC
>JBEGUP010000344.1:0-3179 GCA_041178825.1 Pseudomonadota bacterium
CACTCAAAACAATTCTGAATCTACCCTAGACGCGACTGAATTAGCACGTCAACAAGAGTCGCTGACCATGCATTTGCATAGACAAGCTTTGGCGCTGCGACTGAGCGAATTGGACAGCGCAGCGTTGCGTTATTTGATTGAATCGCTGAACGACGATGGCTATTTGGAAGACAGCTTGTCGCAATTGGCGCTAAGCTTAGGTGACCCTAGCGATATTGAGCAGCAAGACGAATTGGTGCACCGCTTCACAGTGGCGCTGCATTTGCTGCAAAGCTTGGAGCCCACGGGCGTGGGCGCACGCGACTTATCCGAATGCCTGAGTTTGCAAGTCAAAGCCAAGTTGAGTGATTTGAACCTTGAATCCGCAAGAGCAGCACCAGCGAAGCAAACCTGCCAGACCGCACTCAGCGTTTTGAAGCAACCCATTGATCTGCTGGCCAGACGCGACCTCAAAAAGCTCGTGCAACTGTGCCGTGAATCTGAAACCAACATCAAAGATGCCATCGCGCTGATTGCCCATTTAGAGCCAAAACCAGGTCGCATTTTTGCCGATGTGCAGCGCAACATTATCGTGCCGGATGTTTTCGTCGTCGCCCTTGGTCGGAGCAAATCAGGCGCAGAGCCGCAATTTCGCGCCCAACTTAACAGCGACATCATGCCGAAATTGCGGGTGCACGACATTTATGCCAATGCTTTGAAGAATTTCAAGGGCGAAGGTGCTTCAGGCGCGATGGCGTTGCAGCAACGCTTGCAAGAAGCGCGCTGGTTCATCAAAAGTATCCAGCAGCGGTTTGACACCATTTTGCGTGTCAGCAACGCCATCATCGAACGGCAAAAAGGCTTTTTGATGCACGGCGAGCTGGCAATGCGCCCGCTGGTATTGCGCGACATTGCGGACGAACTGGGTCTGCATGAGTCCACCATCAGCCGCGTGACGACCGCCAAGTACATGAGCACGCCTTTTGGCACGTATGAATTGAAGTATTTCTTTGGCTCTGGGTTGAGCACCGAAGGCGGCAGTAACGCGTCCAGCACCGCTGTGCGGGCGTTGATCAAGCAGTTTGTCGCGGCTGAAAATCCGAAAAAACCGCTCAGCGACAACAAAATCGCCGCCATGCTGAAAAAGGCATAGACTGCGCGCGCCGCACCGTGGCCAAATACCGTGACGCTTTGAAGATTGCGCCGACCAATCTGCGAAAATTGCTTTAAATTTACCTTTTCCTTCAATAACAATAAGAAAAAAACATGAACCAACTTCAACTCTTCCTCCCCTGCGCCGCCGGCGTAGAAGACTTTTTAGCCCAAGAAGTCCATGAAATCACAGGCTTGCAGGGTGACGACCTGCGCGTGATGCGCGGCGGCGTGAATTTACGCTCCTCTTGGCGCGATGCCATGCGGCTCAACCTTTACAGCCGCTTGTGCCAGCGCGTGCTGGTGCAGCTGCATGTGGGCGAGTACCGCAACGAGCAAGACCTGTACGAAGCCGCCAGCAACGTGGCGTGGGAGATTTGGTTCACCCCCAAAGAAAGCTTTAAAATCGAGATCACCGCGCAGCACAGCCCGCTGCAGTCGCTGAATTTTGCGGCACTCAAAATCAAAGACGCGATTGCTGACCGCTTCCGCTTCAAAACCGGCATCCGCCCCGATGTCAACACCCAATGGCCAGATGCCCGCATTTACGCGCATTTAACGACAGATACCGTCACCATCTACATTGACACCTCGGGCGAACCACTTTTCAAACGCGGCTGGCGTCAAGACACAGGCGAAGCGCCATTGAAAGAAACTTTGGCGGCTGCCATGATTGCTGCCAGTGGTTGGGCTGAGACGATTTATGACGAAATTGAGGGCTCAGGTGAAGGTGCAGAGCCTAGCTTCGCTCCGTTTTACGACCCCTGTTGCGGCAGCGGCACGATTGCGATCGAAGCCGCACAAATCGCCTGCAACATCGCGCCCGGCTCAACCCGCCGCTTTGGCTTTGAAAAACTGCTACCGTACCAACCCCACGTTTGGGACGCTATTAAAAGTGAAGCTGCTCAGGCAGTATTGACGGCAGCTGAGCGTGAAAATATCCAAATTTTTGGCAGTGACGTATCCTTCCGCATGGTCGACTTTGCCACCCGCAACGCCGAGCGTGCCGGCGTGGCCGATGTGGTACAGTTCCGTGGCGGTGATGCGCTGCAACGCATGCCGCCTTGTGAGAACGAGAAGAAAAACGGCATCATGATCGTCAACCCGCCATACGGCGACCGAATTGGCATCAGCGGCGTAGCCGGTCAAAACGCCAGACGCAGCGGTGGGCGAGAGAATGCGCAACAAAACGGTCAACATAATCAACGCCAAAACGCCAATTACAACCCCGATGCCGGTGATTTTGAGCAAGATAACCAGCCAGATCAACCCCGCTTTGGCCAACGCGAAACCGCTCAAACCGAGAATGCTGGACTTGAAGGTTCGGAATTTTTCCCGCAATTGTCAGCCCACTGGAAGAAAAGCTACGCCGGCTGGACCGCTCACGTACTGACGCCAGACATGAAACTCCCCACCAAAATGCGCCTAAAAGAATCCCGCCGCGTACCTATGTGGAACGGCCCGATTGAGTGCCGCTTGTTCAGATTCGACATGGTGGCCGGCTCAGCCCGCGCGAAAAAACCTGAGTAAATATATGGGGTCGGATTCCAATTCAGGACAATTCTCAAGTCGACGGACAACAATGGTGAACGAAATTGGACTCTGACCCCATTTATTTACGGGTCGAGAACAAACTCATCCTAGATACAAATATTGTCTTGGATTTGTTCGTCTTCAACGACCCAGACCTAGCCACCCTCAAACCCGCCCTGCTCGCGGGTTTGGAGAACAAACAGCTCAACTGGATCGCCACGCAAGACATGCGCATCGAACTGGAGCGCGTACTCACTTACCCCAAAATCACGCCCCGCATGGCTTTTTACCAGGTCACGGCGGATGATGTTCTGGCTAAATTCGACCAATTAGTGACTTTGGTAGACCCAGCCCCCAAAGCAAAATGGGCCTGCAAAGACCCTGACGACCAGCGGTTTATCGACCTAGCCGTGCAGCACCAAGCGACATTACTGAGCAAGGATCAGGCTGTTTTGTGTATGGCGAAGAGGCTGTTGACTGCGGGTGCTGTGGTGCAAAAAGCGACGGATTTTACC
>JBEGUP010000345.1:0-2553 GCA_041178825.1 Pseudomonadota bacterium
GACGAAGTGACATTGGCTGACTTGCAACAACTCGGCGCTGCTGAAGTTGATATGTTGACCTTGAAGGCTGCAGGCCTCGTGGCATCTATCGCCCGCGTCGTCAAAGTTGTGAAGACTGGCGAATTGACAACTGCTGTCAAGCTCAACGGTATCGGCGCTACTGCTGGTGCCAAGGCTGCGATCGAAGCTGCTGGCGGCTCTGTCGCTTAATCGTTAGAAAACAGGAATAGCGCTCCGTGGCAACTACCTCTCCATCGATCGGTAACAACGACAAGTTCGGCGACCTGCGTCGCCGACTGGTCTTCTTGCTGCTCGCCTTGGTGGTTTACCGCGTGGGCGCGCACATTCCTGTGCCCGGCATCAATCCTGACCAATTGCAACAATTGTTCAAGGGCCAGCAGGGCGGTATTTTGAGCTTGTTCAACATGTTTTCGGGTGGCGCGTTGTCGCGCTTTACCGTGTTCGCGTTGGGCATCATGCCTTACATCTCTGCATCGATCATCATGCAGTTGCTGACTTATGTGTTGCCTTCTTTGGAGCAACTCAAAAAAGAAGGCGAAGCTGGTCGTCGCAAGATCACTCAATACACACGTTTCGGCACTTTGGGTTTGGCTTTGTTCCAGTCCATGGGTATTGCCTTGGCGTTAGAAGCCTCAGCCGGTTTGGTTAATGTCCCAGGTTTCGGTTTCCGTATGACGGCCATGGTTAGCCTAACTGCTGGCACCATGTTCCTGATGTGGTTGGGTGAGCAAATCACTGAGCGTGGCTTGGGTAATGGCATCTCTATTTTGATTTTTGCTGGTATCGCAGCGGGCTTGCCTGGTTCAATCGGTGGCTTGCTCGAGCTGGTGCGTACTGGCGCGATGAGCATCTTGGCTGCCATCCTCATTGTGATTGTGGTGGCTTTGGTCACTTACTTCGTGGTGTTTGTTGAGCGTGGCCAACGCAAAATCTTGGTGAACTATGCGCGTCGCCAAGTGGGTAATAAGGTGTATGGCGGTCAATCGTCTCACTTGCCCTTGAAGTTGAACATGGCGGGTGTGATTCCTCCCATCTTCGCTTCGTCCATTATTCTCTTGCCCGCAACTGTGGTGAGCTGGTTCAGCTCAGGTGACAGCATGCGTTGGCTCAAAGATATTTCTGCAGCACTTGCACCTGGACAACCTGTCTACGTGATGTTGTATGCAGCTGCGATTGTTTTCTTTTGCTTCTTTTACACCGCCTTGGTCTTTAACAGCCGAGAAACAGCGGATAATCTGAAGAAGAGCGGTGCTTTTGTTCCCGGTATTCGTCCCGGTGACCACACTGCCAAATACATCGACAAAATTTTGGTTCGACTCACGCTTGCGGGCGCCGTGTACATCACCTTTGTGTGCTTGCTACCTGAGTTCTTGATCTTGAAATACAACGTGCCTTTCTACTTCGGTGGTACATCGTTGCTGATTATTGTGGTTGTCACCATGGACTTTATGGCCCAAGTGCAAAACTACATGATGAGTCAACAGTACGACTCACTGTTGAAGAAGGCAAGTTTCAAAACAACGCTCTAACGGGCCAAGTAAAAAAGTCGTGTTTCATGCCAATTAGGGTGTGAAATGAAATGAGTTTTAGGAGAGTGAAATGAGAGTTTCGGCTTCGGTCAAAAAAATTTGCCGCAACTGCAAAATCATCCGCCGCAAGGGCGTGGTTCGTGTGATCTGTACAGATCCACGCCACAAACAGCGTCAAGGTTGATTGAACTGGTTTAAAGAGGACGCACATGGCACGTATCGCTGGCATTAACATTCCGCCGCACAAACACGCTGAAATCGGTTTGACATCGATTTTCGGTATTGGTCGCACACGCGCTCGCAAAATTTGCGAAGCATGTGGCATTGATTACGCAAAGAAGATCAAAGATCTGACTGACTCGGACCTCGAAAAGATCCGTGACCAGATCGCTGAATTCACCATTGAAGGTGACTTGCGTCGCGAAACAACAATGAACATCAAGCGTTTGATGGACATCGGTTGCTACCGCGGCTTCCGTCACCGTCGTGGTCTGCCAATGCGTGGTCAACGTACGCGTACCAACGCTCGTACACGCAAGGGTCCGCGTAAAGCAGCCCAGTCGTTGAAGAAATAATAGGACTGAACAATGGCTAAACGCCAAGGCAATGCTTTGTCATGGGCTTCGTCAGGTGGTCAAGGTTTCAAGGGCTCACGCAAGTCCACACCTTTTGCAGCTCAAGTGGCTTCGGAAGTTGCTGGTCGCGCTGCCGTTGATCAAGGCATCAAGAATCTTGATGTCGAGATCAAAGGTCCAGGCCCAGGCCGTGAATCTTCAGTGCGCGCTTTGGCCGCATTGGGCATTCGCATCAACTCGATTGCTGACGTGACACCAGTGCCGCACAACGGCTGCCGTCCACAAAAGCGTCGTCGTATCTAAGCGTTCTTCGCTTTTTACTGTTAACCACAAGCCCACCGCCGCTGGCTAACCCCCAGCGGCTCCTCGCTTCTTGCGAGCAGCTGATTAGATAAGGAAATTCAAGTGGCACGTTACCTAGGCCCCAA
>JBEGUP010000346.1:0-2904 GCA_041178825.1 Pseudomonadota bacterium
GACCCCACCAATTTCTCCATCGGCAAGCTCTATACCAACTCGTTTTACGCCTTGTTGGACAAACGCCTCTCCGCCAGCGGTTACGCGGTGATTCAAACCACCTCACCCTTGGTGGCACGTAAAAGCTTTTGGACGGTTGCGCAAACCATTGAATCCGTCGGCCTCACAGCCACGCCCTACCACGCGCATGTGCCCAGCTTTGGCGAATGGGGCTTCATCATCGCCAGCCGCCGGCCGTGGCATCAACCCAAGTCCTTACCCGCTGGGCTGCGTTTTTTAGACCTGCCCAGCCTGCCCGTACTTTTCGATTTCCCGCTAGACATGGCGCGTGTGCCGACTGATGTGAATCGCCTCTCCAACCAAGTGCTGGTGACCACGTATGAAGACGAGTGGGGCAAAGTTGCGCACTGAGACTGCTAGGCTGGCGCGATGAAACGCCGTCAGTTCAACCAGCTCATCGCCGCAGCCAGCGCCTTGCCGCTTTTGGGCTGCGAGCAATCGAGTCAGATGGAAGACATCCAAGGCGGTTTCACAGGTGTCAATGTTGAACGCGGTCACCTATTGCGGGATACAAAATCGTGGCCTGCACCATCAAAGATTAGAAAAACCAAAGTCATCATCGCAGGCGGTGGCGTCGCCGGTTTATCCGCCGCCCGCGCTTTGCGTCTGCAAGGCATCAACGACTTTGTGCTGCTGGAGCTTGAAGACCGCGCTGGCGGCAACAGCAAAGGCGGCGCGATCAATGGCATCACGTGTCCGTTGGGTGCGCATTACCTGCCCGTGCCGTCTGAGCAAGCCCCCCAAGCAGACGATTTGCGCAACCTGCTGGAAGAGCTGGGTGTGCGTCAGCGCGTGGCTGGCCGCTGGCAATACGATGAGCGCCTCTGCCACAGCCCGCAAGAGCGGCTGTTTTTCAACGGCGCGTGGCAAGACGGCTTGCTGCCCATGCAAGATGTGAGCGCCCACACGCTTGCGCAATACCGCCAATTCAGCAAACTGGTAGAAGAAGCCCGAAAACGCAGCAACTGGTCCATTCCAGCCTCAAATTCGACTCTATCCGGCGTAGATATTGCCTTAACAGCTATCACTTTCATAGTGTTTTTAGATCAAAATGGCTTAACCGACCCGCACCTGCGCTGGTATTTAGACTACTGCTGCCGCGACGATTACGGCGCTGGCATCGCCACGGTTTCCGCTTGGGCAGGTATGCACTACTTCGCCAGCCGTCATGGCTTTCATGCGCCAGGCGCTGAGTCATCTGAACGCGATGGCGTACTGACTTGGCCCGAAGGCAACGGTTGGATCACACACCGTATGGCTTTGCCATTGGGTGAGCGCTTACTTACCAAACGCATCGTCACCCGTATTGAAGAGACGAAGCACGGCGTTGAAGTTGACGTGTTGGATGCAAGCACACAGCAAACCGAGCGCTGGCAGGCCGAGCGCTGCATCGTCGCACTGCCTGTGTTTGTGGCGACTCGGGTTGTTAAAAACCCACCCACGCTGCTTCAAGCCGCCGCTCAGCGCACCCGCTACGCCCCGTGGTTAGTGGCGAATATTCATATCGACAAGCCATTGATCGACCAAGGTGGCGCAGCGCCAAGCTGGGACAACGTGCTCTACGGCACGGCAGGTTTGGGCTATGTGAATGCCAAACACCAAAGCCTGCAGTCCGTTCCTGCAGCCACAGTATTGACTTATTACCGCGCTTTGGGCGACATGAAAGACGGCAGAAAACTACTGTTAGAGCGCTCTTGGGGTAGTTGTCGTGACGAAATTTTGGCTGAATTGTCCGTGGCTCACCCAGATTTAGCCACTAAAGCTACCAAAATCGACATCACCCGCTATGGACATGCGATGGCGATTCCTGCTCCTGTTATTAGCGGAAAAAACGGTCTACAGCCGTCGTATTTGTTGCCTAAGCAGCTATTAAAAAAAGAGCAAAAAACAGCCTCAACGAACCGTTTAAGTTTCGCCCACAGCGACTGGGCGGGGTATTCGGTGTTTGAAGAAGCGTTTGCGATGGGGCATGCGGCGGGCAACATAAAATAAACCATGCAAGGCCTACATCTCACCGCTGATTGTCACCAATGCCATTGCGATGCCGCGCTGTTGGTCGATGCAACTGCTTTGCTGCAACTTTGCCTCAAAGCCGTGGAAACTGCGGGTTTGCAAGCCGTCAACCAGTTGGTGCATGCCTTTCCCGCAGTGGATGGGCAACCCAGCGGTGTGACGGCTACGGTGCTATTGGCAGAATCGCACCTGTGTATCCACACCTGGCCAGAGCTGCAGGCGGTGACCTTAGATGTCTACGTTTGCAACTTCGGCGGTGATCATTCCGCCAAAGCGCACCGGTTGATGGATGCTTTGCTGGCCGCTTTCAAACCCGAAAGTACGGATTGCCACGAATTGCACCGTGGCACATTGATAGAAACGAAGTTAATAAAATAAAGACGACATGACCAAAGCTTTAATCCTCGCCGCTGGACGCGGCGAACGCATGCGCCCGCTGACCGACCACACCCCAAAACCGCTGCTAGAAGTGCGTGGTCAACCACTGATGCAGTGGGCGATGCAGGCTTTGGCGGCGGGTGGGTTTACCGACTTAGTGATCAACACGGCTTGGTTGGGTGAGAGAATTACTACTCATTTTGGTGAAAAATTTTATTTAAAAATAGGCCTGCAGCCTGCGTATTTATTGCCTGAGCAGCTATTAAAAAGTGAGCAAAAAAACAACGAAAAAGCAGTTAATTCTGTCGCTGTAAATATCAGCTATTCGCACGAAGGCAGAGATTTTGGCGGCGCGCTGGACACGGCGGGCGGCATTGTTCGGGCGCTGCCGATGTTGCGTGATTCTGCCGATGACGACGTTTTTTGTGTGCTGGCGGGTGATGTGTTTGCGCC
>JBEGUP010000347.1:0-3681 GCA_041178825.1 Pseudomonadota bacterium
TGACCGCTGGCACCTTTTTGGACGGCAAGATTCATGTGGGTCTGCAAAACTACGCGGCGGGCAGGGCAGGTGATCCACCCGCTGTCAGCCTTTCAGCCCGGTTGAAAGAGCTCAAGTTGCCGCAAGGGCGTCTGAAGACCGGCACGCCGCCGCGCCTGGACGGCCGCACCATCGACTTCAGCCAGTGCACCGAGCAACCCGGCGACGGCATGCCCGGCGGCATGAACGAAACCGATGGCGTGCCGGTGTTCAGTTTCATGGGCCGGACCGAGATGCACCCGCAGCAAATGCCTTGCTGGATCACCCACACAAACGAGCGCACGCACGAGATCATCCGCTCCGGCTTTGACCGCAGCCCCATGTTCACCGGCAAGATCGAGGGCGTGGGCCCGCGCTACTGCCCCAGCGTGGAAGACAAGATCAACCGCTTTGCCGACAAGGAAAGCCACCAGATTTTCCTGGAACCCGAAGGCCTGACCACCAACGAGTACTACCCCAACGGCATCAGCACCAGCCTGCCCTTTGACATCCAGTACGAGTTGGTGCGCTCTATGCAGGGCTTGGAGAATGTACACATCCTGCGCCCGGGCTACGCGATTGAGTACGACTACTTTGACCCACGCGCCCTGAAAACCAGCTTCGAAACCCGCGCCATCGGTGGCTTGTTCTTTGCCGGGCAGATCAACGGCACAACGGGCTACGAAGAGGCGGCAGCGCAGGGCATGTTTGCGGGCATCAATGCTGCTTTGCAGTGCCGCAGCTTAGGTTACGGGAATACCGCACTCAGCGCGGCGGGAAATGCCACATATACGGGTGACACATGGCTGCCACGCCGTGACGAAGCTTACTTGGGCGTGTTGGTGGATGACTTGATCAGCAAGGGTGTGACAGAGCCTTACCGCATGTTCACCAGCCGTGCCGAGTTCCGGCTGCAGCTGCGCGAAGACAATGCCGATGTGCGTTTGACGGAAGTGGGGCGTCAACTTGGCTTGGTTGACGATGTGCGTTGGGATGCATTTAGCCGCAAGCGCGACGCTGTTTCACGTGAAACACAGCGTTTGAAAGCACTGTGGGCAAGCCCGAAAAACGTATCTTCAGCAGAGGCGGAGCGTGTTTTTGGCAAAGCTTTGGAGCATGAGTACAACATGTTGGAATTGCTGCGCCGCCCAGATGTTAATTACGCTGGGTTGATGAGTTTGGAGTCGGGTAGGTTTGCCGACCCAGAAGTTGATGCGTCAATTACCCAAGATGTGACAGTTGTCGAGCAAATCGAAATCGTCGCAAAATACGCCGGCTACATTGACCGTCAACACGCTGAGGTTGAAAAAGCACTGCATTTTGAGCAGTTCAAATTGCCATCAAATATGGACTACAACCAAGTATCTGCGCTTAGTATTGAGGCGCGACAAACGCTGAACAAGCACAAGCCAGAGACTTTAGGCTTGGCATCGCGCATTTCTGGCATCACGCCTGCGACGGTTTCTTTGTTGTTGGTGTATTTGAAGAAGAGTGGTTACAAAGGATTCTCAGTTTCAAATTGAGTAAGTAGCATTGGTTTGTATCTTTTTGTTACTGAAAACATTACAATGGCGAAATGTTCCTTTGCTACAGATTGGCCAAGAATGACCTGCAGATTGTTTGTCTGTTGGCGTTTGCCGTACTTTATGTGACGGCATTGTCTGTTGGCGTTTGCCGTACTTTATGTGACGGCACCCGTTTGTCATGCAGCGTCTATTTATAGATGTGTTGACGCCTATGGTCGGGTGAGTGTGGGTGACTTGCCGTGTGCAGTTAAGCCTGCGGTGGCTTATAAAAAAGAACAAGAAAACAAAAAAGAGCAAGGGCAAGAAAAAGAAAAGCAAGCTGCAGCTGGTGCTCAAACAGACAAAGGGCAGGAAGCATTGCTCAGGGATATTTTGGAGCAAAAAATACTGTCCAAACATAGCACCCAATGCAGAGATTTACGACTTTTGCTGCGCAAGAATGGCCATTTTGTATCTCACCCCCTGACAGAAGCTACGTCGTTGTCCGATGTTGATAAACTGGCGCGAGAGCAGTACCAGGTTATCTGTATGGCTCAGGCCAAGGATGTCGTGGTGTTGGCGCAAGTGCAGAGTGAGCGCATCAGCGCAGAGAAGGCGCGTAAAGCAGCATGTGATGTCAAACTTCGCGAATACGAAAGCCGCAAGCATTCACTGAACAGCACATCGAGCGATTTAGAACGTCACGCGTTTGGTGTTTTGCAGGCAGAGGTGTCACGCGGCTGTCGATGAACCTGTGCGTGTAAGATAATCGCACCCAGCATAAGCAATAACAAGCTGGATTAAATTTTTAGAACGCATATGTCAAACGCAAATCTTCCACAGCAACAGTTGCGCCAAGGCGCAGAAGCACTTGGCCTCACACTCAACGACACCCAAATCGCCCAACTCTTAAGCTACCACGCCTTGATTCAAAAGTGGAACAAGGTTTACAACTTGACGGCGATTCGCGACCCGGCCGAGATGTTGACGCACCATTTGCTGGACAGCTTGGCCATTGTTGCGCCGCTACGTATCCGTTTGGCGGGCTTGGCTTACCACGACGATGGGGAGCACGACGGCGAGCAAATTGGTAGTGCTGATATTAGAGCAAGCCAATATCTTTACAAATTGCTAGATGTGGGAGCGGGCGCGGGTTTGCCTGGCGTGGTGCTGGCGATTTGTTGCCCAGACATTCATGTAACCTGTGTGGATGCCGTTGCCAAGAAAATGGCTTTTGTGCAGCAGGTGGCGACGGAGCTAAAGTTGCCCAATTTGAAGGCGCTGCATGCTCGGGTTGAGACCTTGAGCGATAAATACGACATCATCACTTCGCGTGCATTTGCCACTTTGCTAGATTTTGTGACGGGTTCGCGGGCAGCACTCAAGCCTGAAACGGGCGTTTGGCTGGCTATGAAAGCGAAGGATACTGCAACTGAGGTGGCTGAATTACCAGCCGATGTGGCTGTGTTTCACGTGGAACAACTCACCGTTCCTGGCTTGGATGCCGAGCGCTGCATTGTTTGGATGAATCTCGTATAAACTCGCTGCATGTTTGGTGTTACTAATTACGGCGCTTTTGTCATCGCTTTTATTTTACTTTTGCTGTTGCCTGGGCCAGGAAATTTGGCTCTAATAACGTCTACCAGCAAAGGTGGGCTAAAGGGTGGTCTGGCGGCAACGCTAGGCATCATGGCTGGCGATCAGGTTTTAATGTGGTTGACCGTTGCTGGTGTTGCTACCTTGCTTTCAGCGAACGCTATTTTGTTTCAGGGGTTGCAATGGCTGGGAGCGGGGTATTTGGCTTGGCTGGGCTTCAAAATGATAACGGCAAAGGCAGGCGATAAGCCGCTTCTTAATATCACGGCGGGGCACTATTTCAGGCAATCGCTGGCTATCACATTGCTTAACCCCAAAGCCGTTATGTTTTACCTTGCGTTTTTTCCTCAATTTATAGATCCCGCCACACATCAAGGATGGAAAACCTACACACTGTTGTCGGTAACGATTTTTGTGTTGCTCTTCTTATATGGCGTAGTTGCTGTGTTGTTAACTCACTACTTGGCAGAACGCATCCGTGCCAACCCACAGGTGACGAATGTGCTGCAAAAAGTGGCGGGTGTTTTTCTCATCGGTTTTGGCGTGAAGCTGGCTTTGGGCA
>JBEGUP010000348.1:0-3011 GCA_041178825.1 Pseudomonadota bacterium
AGAAACTTTTCTCGCTGAGATCGGTTAACCTCTTTCGTATACCTATGCAGTGCACCATTTTGTGAGGGTTGCGTTAGGAGTCAGCTACAACGGTGGCGCCTATGAAGGCTGGCAAAGCCAGCTCTCTGGTCTCACGGTTCAAGACAAATTGGAAGCAGCTTTGGGTAAATTCACCCAAAGCAAGGTTTCTACTTTGTGTGCTGGACGTACTGATTCCGGCGTTCATGGTTTGATGCAGGTGGTGCACTTTGACACCGAGGCCGAGCGAGAAACCAACTCTTGGGTGCGCGGCACCAACGCCTACCTACCGAAAGATATCGCCGTTCAGTGGGCGCAGCTCATGCCCCGAGAATTTCACTGCCGTGCCAGCGCTACCGCGCGGCGCTATGCCTATGTGGTGCTGGAGTCTGCCGTCCGCCCCAGTGTGGAAGCGGGACGCGTAGGCTGGGTCTATCGTGGCTTAGATGCCAGTGCCATGCAACAAGCGGCTAGTTACCTGCTTGGAGAGCACGATTTCAGCTCTTTTAGGGCGGCGGCATGCCAAGCGCTGTCACCCGTCAAAACCATGCACCGCATTGATATTTCCAGTCGCGGTGAACCCATGCAACGCTATTGGCGCTTTGAATTTGAGGCCAATGCTTTTTTGCATCACATGATCCGAAACATCATGGGTTGCCTGCTGATGGTGGGTGATGGTCGTCAACCACCAGAATGGATATTGGAGGTGCTGGCTAAACGTGACCGCGACGCGGCTGCCCCGACCTTTTCACCCGATGGACTGTATTTTCTTGGACCGGTTTACCCAGACAACTGGGGTTTGCCCAAGCAAAC
The DNA here is from genome assembly GCA_041178825.1 of Pseudomonadota bacterium. GTDB lineage: Bacteria > Pseudomonadota > Gammaproteobacteria > Burkholderiales > Burkholderiaceae_C > Aalborgiella. The sequence continues at coordinate 832 of JBEGUP010000348.1, forward strand.
CGCTGCTTTTGACTGGTTACCTTAACGTTCCAAAGCGACCTGCAATGCACTAAGATTGCAGACTATGACGACTTTTGCTACGAATTCTTCCCCTTCAACTTCATCGGCTGCTCAGCGCACCCGTATCAAAATCTGCGGCTTAACCCGCGAGGAAGACGTCGATGCTGCCGTCGCCGCCGGCGCTGACGCCATCGGTTTTGTGCTCTACAAAGCCAGCCCACGCTATGTGTCACCCGAGAGAGCGGCCGAATTGTCACGTCGTTTGCCACCGTTTGTGACACCAGTACTGCTATTTGTCAACGAAAATACTACAAATATCATAGCTACTCAGGCAATAAATACGTCGGCTATCGTTCAATTTCATGGTGACGAGACGCCTGAAATGTGCAGCTCAGTGAAATGCTGCTTTATACGTGCTGCACGAATACCCCTAGGCCAAGAAAACGTGGATGTGGCCGCACGGTTTGACCTAGTAAAATACGCTCAAGATTATTCACAGGCCCAGGCCATTTTGCTCGACGCCCACGTCGAGGGTTATGGTGGCGGCGGAAAAACATTCAATTGGTCACTGCTTCCAACAAACGTCAACGCTCACCTCGTCTTAAGTGGTGGGCTGAACGCTGCCAACGTGACCGATGGTATTTTGCAGGTCAGGCCGCGCTGTAAAACGCTGGCGGTAGACGTCAGCTCTGGCGTTGAAGCGACAGATGCACAGGGAAACACCCTCAAAGGCATCAAAGACCACGACAAAATCCATCAGTTCATCCAAGCCGTACGTGCGGCGGATGAACAATTTAATTCAAAAAACTTTTAAACTTCAAAATATTTTGAAAATATTTAAATAGCTTTTAAAAATCATTAGAGAGTATTTCAACATGTTTGACTATCAACAACCCGATACCAAGGGGCATTTCGGTATTTACGGCGGCAGTTTTGTGTCTGAAACGCTGACGCACGCCATCAACGAACTCAAAGACGCTTACGCCAAATACCAGTTTGACCCAGCGTTTATGGCTGAATTCAAGTCTGAACTCGCCCACTTTGTTGGCCGCCCCTCCCCCATTTACCACGCCGCCCGCATGAGCCGCAACACCATTGGCCAGGCCATGCTTGCCAAACGCATGGGCAAGCCCCGCGTGATTGCCGAAACCGGCGCTGGCCAGCACGGCGTTGCAACAGCCACCATCTGCGCCCGCTATGGTCTGGAATGTGTAGTCTACATGGGTAGCGAGGACGTGAAACGCCAAAGCCCCAATGTCTACCGCATGAAGCTGCTAGGCGCGACTGTCGTACCGGTTGAAAGCGGCAGCCGAACCTTGAAAGACGCGTTGAACGAAGCCATGCGCGACTGGGTGGCCAATGTGGACAACACGTTTTATATCATCGGCACTGTCGCCGGCCCACACCCTTACCCGATGATGGTGCGCGATTTCCAAAGTGTGATTGGTAACGAATGCTTGGTGCAAATGCCAGAAATGCTGGCTGCAGCAGGCTGCAAAACAGAGCAGCCTGATGCGGTGATTGCCTGCGTAGGCGGCGGTAGCAACGCCATGGGTATTTTTCACCCCTACATCAAACACGAAAACACCCGTTTGATTGGCGTGGAAGCAGCTGGTGAAGGTTTGGAAAGTGGCAAACACTCTGCATCGTTACAAAAGGGTAGTGCCGGCGTTTTGCACGGCAACCGCACCTATATTTTGCAGGATGACAACGGCCAGATTACTGAAACCCACAGCGTCAGCGCTGGCTTGGACTACCCAGGTGTGGGCCCTGAGCATGCGTTTTTGAAAGACATTGGACGTGCTGAATACGTTGGCATAACCGACGAAGAAGCGCTGTCTGCATTTCACTACCTGTGCCGTACCGAAGGCATCATCCCCGCGCTTGAATCCAGCCACGCGGTGGCTTACGCCATGAAACTGGCCAAAACCATGCGCCCCGATCAATCCATTTTGGTCAACTTATCTGGCCGTGGCGACAAAGACATCGGCACCGTGGCTGATTTGAGCAAAGCAGATTTCTTTTGTCGTCCAAGCTGCGAAGGCCAGTCCGTCAAAGGCAGCGAGCAGATTGTGAGGATAGTGAAATGAACAATATGACGACTAAACATTTGCACCGAATTAAGTCCACTTTCGCGGCCTTAAAAGCTCAAAACCGCGCCGCGCTGATTCCTTACGTCA
>JBEGUP010000349.1:0-2627 GCA_041178825.1 Pseudomonadota bacterium
GCTGTTGGTGTGTGAGCCACGCTCTAAGCTGATTTTTTGACCTTTGCCCGTTGTGTAGCAAACGCCTTTTGGTGCTACTGGACGTGGTGTTGCTTTGCGATCTGCTTCGGTTCTGAATACTTTTGCCATGATGGGCTCCAATTAATAAGGGGGTTGGTGAAAGTTAACCTCGTATTATCTCAGTTTTTCATCGAGGTTTACACGCCTTTGTATTTAGCACCTTGGCGACGTGGCTTTGCGAATCAAGCCGTTATGCTCTGATTTTTGCAAGATTTGACCCAAAACTCCACCTTAAGGACACACCATGAGCGGCATGACCGATCTTTTCACCCTCAAAGGGCGCACCGCATTGATTACTGGCGGCTCGCGCGGCATTGGCCGCATGATTGCCAAGGGCTTTTTGGCACAGGGCGCTAAAGTTTATATCTCAGCCCGCAAAGCACAAGCCTGTATAGATACCGCCAAAGAACTGTCGCAATTTGGCACTTGTATCGCCCTGCCGGGTGATGTGTCCACCGTGGCGGGTGCGCAGGCTTTGGCTGACGCTTACTTGGCACTTGAGCCGCAACTGGACATTTTGGTCAACAACGCGGGCGCGGCTTGGGGCGCTGAGTACGACACATTCCCCGAGTCTGGCTGGGACAAAGTGGTGGATTTGAACCTGAAAGCACCCTTCTTTTTGACGCAAATTTTGACCCCTGCACTGCGCAAAGCTGCAAAAACACAAGTTGCCAAGGTCATCAACATCGCTTCGATCGACGGCATTTCCATCAACGCGCAAGAAACTTACTCCTACGCCGCCAGCAAAGCCGGTTTGATTCACCTGACCAAGCGCATGGCGCTGCGTTTGGCCAAAGACAACATTGCCGTCACCGCCATTGCACCGGGTGCTTTCGCTTCTGAGATGAACAAAGTGGCGCGTGACCATGGTGATATGGTCTCTAAACGTGTGCCTGCTGGGCGCGTGGGCGTGGACGAAGACATGGCCGGTGCGGCGATTTACCTGGCTTCACGCGCGGGCGACTACGTGGTGGGTGCGACGCTGGTGGTGGATGGCGGGGTGTCGTTCACCCGCCAGAGTGACGATGTTGAATGAGTCGTCTAAGTTGTCTTAATTGTCTTAATTGTCTTATCGCTAAAGGTTAAATCAAACTTCTAAGCTCTCTAGCAGCGTCTTGTAGCAAAGGCAGCAAGTCGCGCAGCAAAACCTGTGGTTCTAGGTGGGACGGCTGCGTCACCACATTCAGCGCGGCTACGGTATCACCCTGCATATTTCGCAGTGGAACGGCCAAGGCGTGAACGCCCAGCTCGTGCTCTTGGCTGGCAATGGCATATTCGTCTACCTTGATTTTGATGACGACGCTACGAAACTCTGCCATGTCTGTACACGTATGCGCGGTGAGGCGCGGCAAGTTTCGCTCATGCGCCCAAGCGTCAAACTCAGCCTCGCTCAACGCCGCCAGCAGCACGCGCCCTGTGGATGTGGCGTGAATCGGCAATCTTGCCCCTAAATGTAGTCCATATGGGGTATAGCCAGCGTATTTACTGCCTAAAGCGCTATTATTTTTGTAGTGTTTATAATCATTTCTCGCCACAATGACGACTTCGTCAGCATCTCGCACCACGGCGGAAAACGACTCGCCCGTTTGCGCAGCCAAACGGCTCAGTGTGGGCTGCAAAACCCGTGGCAAGCGTGCCGAGGCTAAATAGCTGCCCGAAAACCGCAGCACTTTGCTGGAGAGCCAGTAAAAGCTGCCATCCGTCTCTAAATAGCCCAAATGCGCCAAGGTCAGCAAATGCCGCCGAGCTGCAGCACGGGTGATGCCCGCACGTTGGGCGGCCAACGTGGCATTGAGGCGTTGCCGTTCGGTATCGAAACTCTCCAACACAGCCATGCCTTTAGCCATGCCCACGATGAAGTCAGCCGGCGCAATCTTTGGTGCGGCCATCGTATTTTGTGCGTTCATCGCGCAATGATGGCGATGATCGCGCAAATTGTCAATCCAAGTCGCCATCATTGGTGCGGGTCCTTCTGGGCTGTTGCTCGGCCAATTGCTTTACAAAGCGGGTATCGACGCCATCATCATCGAGCGCCAAAGCCCAGACTATGTGCTGGGACGCATTCGGGCCGGAATTTTGGAGCAAACCACGGTGGACATGCTGCATGAAGCCGGCGTGGGCGCGGGTGTCAGCGCCGAGGGCATCGTCCACCACAGCATTGACCTTGTTTTCGGCGGCAAGCGCCACGGCATTGATGTGCACGGCTTAACGGGCGGTAAAGTCGTGACAGCCTACGGTCAAACCGAGGTGACGCGGGACTTGATGGCGGCTCGCAGCGCCGCCGGTTTGACGACTGTTTATGAAGCCAAAGACGTGAGCGTGCATGATTTTGAAGGTACAAAACCCGTGGTTCGCTATCAAAAAGACGGTCAAAGCGTCGAACTAGCCTGTGACTTCATCGCAGGCTGCGATGGCTTCCACGGCGTTTGTCGCGCCAGTGTGCCCGAAGGCGCAGTGACCGAGTACGAAAAAGTCTACCCCTTCGGCTGGCTGGGCGTGCTGGCGGATGTGCCACCCGTCTCACCCCACGCCATTGTTTACGGCAACAGCGAGCGCGGTTTTTCGCT
>JBEGUP010000350.1:0-3504 GCA_041178825.1 Pseudomonadota bacterium
AGCTGACAATGGTACTTTTGAAGTTACTGCAGATAGTAATGGTAAAGTTACTGGTACAACCACAGTTAAGAACCTACCATGGACTTTGTCTGGTACGGTGGATGCTAACGGCACCTTGACTCTTGGTCTATTCGGCAGCGGAGTCCAGTACCACAATTGGATAGGAACCATCAATAAAACTACTGGCGCTATAAATGGTACTTGGTCACATGCGAATGGTGACGGTGTGAGTGGTACATTTGCTGGATCTAAGCGTTAATTTGACCATTATAGAAAATCCCTAAGCTTTGAAGCATTACAGCGAAAAATAATGTAAGGCGAAAAGCGTAAGCAATAAAAATGCGACCATGAGCCGCATTTTTATTGCCCACCAAGCTATCGTTTTAATAGCAAATTGAATTCAATGTGAGCACTTTAACCAATTAAGGTTTTTCATCATCTAACTGATTTTTAATTCTGGCACGGCCATGACGTACTTCCAAGTTACTTGATGCTTAGCCGCCAGTTGCGCTTTGATCTCAGCTTCAAGGTTCCACGGCAAAATCAACATGTAGTCTGGCTTTTGTGTTTGTAAAGCCTCCGCGCCGACCATGGGAATGCGCGAACCGGGCATGAATTTGTTTTGTTTGGCGGGGTTCAGGTCGATGACGAACTTGACCAAATCATCGCGGACGCCTGCATAATTCAGTAGGGTATTGCCTTTAGCAGCCGCGCCATAAGCCGCTACAGTTTTGCCTTCTTCCTGCGCTTTAAGCAAAAATTGCAACAAATCACGTTTGATTTTGACCGTATCAGCCTGTGTTTTGCCATAATACGCAGCCGTTTTCATGCCCAACGCCTCTTCACGCGCCAGCATGGCCGCCACGCGGGGGCTCAAGGCATGCTTACCCGTGCTTGATTTTTGGGCAAACACTCGCAAACTGCCACCATGCGTGGCAATCTCTTCGATGTCAAATACGCTGAGGCCATTGGCTTTGAAAATGGTGTTGACGGCAGTGAGGGAGAGGTAAGAGAAATGCTCGTGGTAAATCGTGTCAAACTGGGCTTTGTCCACCAAGTTCAGCAGATGCGGAAACTCGAAGGTAGAAACGCCTTGGTCTTTGAGCAGCAAGGTAAAGCCGCTGACAAAGTCGTTGATGTCTGGCACATGCGCCAGCACGTTGTTGGCCGCAGTCAAGTCAGCTTGGCGACCTTCGGAAACCAAACGGCTGGCCAATTTTTTACCGAAAAATTCTTCAATCGACTCGATGCCAATCTCTCGCGCAGCTTTGGCGGTGCTAGCTGTAGGCTCTACGCCATAGCAGGGAATGCCTGCCGCTTTGAAGTTTTTGAGCAAATAGCCGTCGTTTGAAGCTACTTCCACCACGCAGCTGCTGGTGTTCAAACCAAAACGTGCCGTCATCTCTTGGCTGTATTGTTTGACGTGCGCCAGCATGGTGCTGGAAAACGAGCTGAAGTAGGCGTATTCAGCCGAAAACATGTCGTCTCGCAAACCAACACGCGCAAGGGATAATAACTTTCAGGCGCATGCAGTTGAGCGGGAGTCAAATACGCGTTGGATGGTGGCGAGCTACCTAAATCAACAAATGGCAGAGTAACTTGGGCGTCGCAATGGCGGCATTTCATCTTCATAGTCCTTCAAAAGTGGGGAGCATCATGGGGCGATGTCTGTCGCCGTCTGACATTTCTGTCGTTTCAGTAATCGGGAGCGGCCAAGCAATAGCAAGCCGTGGGTCTAGCGGATTGACGCCGCTAGACGATGCAGGGTCAAATTTTTGGGTGTGCAGGTACAGCATTTCGCAATCAGCACTCAAAGTTTGGAAACCGTGTGCAAAACCTTCGGGAATAAGCAAGCTGCGTTGGTTACTGGCTGTGAGAATCTCACCATGCCACTGCAAAAATGTCGGTGAATTGGCGCGTAAATCTACCGCCACATCAAACACTTCGCCTCTGAGGCAACTCACAAATTTAGTTTCGGCAAAAGGAGTAGTTTGAAAATGCATGCCACGAACGCTGCCTTTTTGAGCTGTAAATGAGCGGTTGATTTGCGAGATGGTTTTGGTGATACCTAGGTCGGCAAAAGTGTCAGCACAGTAAGCGCGCTCAAACCAGCCCCGTGCATCAACAATCGGCTGTCGTGTGATGACTTGCAAACCTTCGAGTTTGCTGGCTTTAACCTCAAAGCGCTCAGTCATTCGCTAATTTCCGATGACCCTACAGTCGAGGCTTGCTTGATAAAGTAGGCGATATCGCGCTCGCACAGCTCAGCAGCGCTTTGCCCCGCTTGCAAATCGCGGTACCAGCGCATGGTCATGCCAATAGCGTCTTTTAACGGAAAGACGGATTGCACACCCATCTTTTAACGGAAAGACGGATTGCACACCCAACTGCGATTTTGCCAAAGAGGTGTCCAACATCAGCAGCCCCGCTTCATGCGGCCCGTCTTTGCCATCGCCCCACTGCACTTGCCCTTGGCCAAAAGCGACCTGTGCGATGCCGACGACCTCGCGCACGGTCGCAGCTTCATGCGTTTGCGGGCCAAAATTCCACGCTTTTGCAACGGTTGCATCGCTCCAAGCGCGCTCTGCCAAGACCAAATAAGCACACAGTGGTTCAATCACGTGCTGCCATGGACGCACGGCTTGCGGGCGGCGAACTTGTAAAGTTTCATTGGCAGACCAGGCACGAACGGCATCGGGAATGATGCGGTCGGCGCTCCAGTCGCCACCACCTATCACATTACCAGCACGCGCTGTGGCGATGGGCACACCTTTGGCGGCAAAGAACGATGACCTGTAGCTGGCAACCACAATTTCAGTGCCCGCCTTGCTAGCGCTGTAGGGGTCGTGACCACCCAGACGATCAGTTTCTCGGTATGGCCAAGGCCATTCTTGGTTAGCATAAACCTTGTCGGTCGTGACCACAACGATGCTGCGCACGCTATCGCAGTGTCTCAGCGCATCCAGCACGTTGGCAGTACCCATAATATTGACTGAAAACGTACGCAAGGGGTCACTGTATGACTCTCGCACCAAGGCTTGTGCGGCCAAGTGCAGCACGATCTCGGGCTGCACCTGTTGAACAATAGCGGCGATTTTTGAGGCATCGCAAATATCCACCTCATGATGCGCTAGCTGTGCACTTACAGTAGCCAACGTAAATATATTTGGCTCTGTGTTGGGTTTCAAGGCGACTGCAGTTACCTTCGCACCCATAGACACCAGCCACTGCGCCAACCAGGCGCCTTTGAAACCAGTGTGTCCAGTTAACAATACCCGCTTATTTAACCAAAAAGTCGGCGAAGGAAGCTTTGTTTTTTGAAGTGCCATCAACCACTGACTTTCCGAAGTTTTCCACCCCTCTGTCAAGTGACTTGAAGGATTGGACTAAGTTAAATATCGCTTCATGTATATGGCGATAATGTAAAGTTAGATATTTTAGTACACCCTAACCACTCACGTTACGAATGCTCCTTTCAAGTTCCAGCCTACTCTTTAAAAGCAA
>JBEGUP010000351.1:0-3432 GCA_041178825.1 Pseudomonadota bacterium
TGAAGTCGCGGTGGCAACTGGGCGCGGCGCTGCAGCAGGAGCCGGTGCATCTGGCAAAACGCCTTTGATCACAGGTACTTGCTTGTTGGTCGGCTCTTGCGAGCGACGTGTCACAGCCGTTGGGTCTTCAACTTCTTCGGCCAATTTGTAGCTGGCTTCGATATTCTCTAAGCGTGGATCGTCGTGTTTCAGGCGCTCTAAACGATAGTTAGGTGTTTCCAGCGTCTTGTTCGGCACCATCAGCACGTTGATGCGCTGTTTGAGCTCGATTTTGGCAATCTCTTGGCGCTTTTCGTTCAGCAGGAATGAAGCCACATCAACCGGTACTTGGCACAACACTGAAGCCGTGCTGTCTTTCAGCGACTCTTCTTGGATGATGCGCAAAATTTGCAGCGCGCTGGACTCGGTATCGCGGATGTGACCTGCACCGCCGCAGCGTGGGCAAGGGATAGACGCACCTTCAGACAAAGCTGGTTTCAAGCGCTGGCGGCTCATTTCCATCAGGCCGAATTTGCTGATCGTGCCAAACTGGACGCGGGCACGGTCCTGGCGCAGGGCATCACGCAAGCGGTTTTCAACGTCACGGCGATTCCGGCTTTCGTCCATGTCGATAAAGTCGATCACGACCAAACCACCCAAGTCACGCAAGCGCATCTGGCGGGCTACTTCTTCAGCAGCTTCCAAGTTGGTGTGTGGTCAATCACAATCGCGCCGCCGCTTGGCAGTTGTACCGTGCGGGCGTAGGCAGATTCGATTTGGTGCTCGATTTGGAAGCGGCTAAACAGCGGCGCGTCGTCACGGTAGCGTTTGACCTTGGCCGCGTGCTCAGGCATCACGTGCGCCATGAACTGCTGCGCTTGCTCGTACACATCGTCAGTGTCGATCAAGATGTCGCCAATGTCAGAGTTGAAGTAATCGCGAATCGCGCGAATCACCAAGCTAGATTCTTGGTAAATCAAGAAAGCACCCTTGCCGCCCTTGGCTGCGCCATCAATAGCAGTCCAAAGCTTGAGCAAGTAGTTCAAATCCCATTGCAATTCAGGTGCGCTGCGGCCAATGCCTGCAGTGCGAGCGATGATGCTCATGCCATTTGGATATTCCAATTGGTCCATGTTTTCTTTAAGCTCGGCTCTGTCGTCGCCTTCAATGCGGCGGCTGACACCACCGCCACGCGGGTTGTTTGGCATCAAAACGACGTAACGGCCAGCGAGTGATACAAACGTTGTCAACGCCGCGCCTTTGTTGCCGCGCTCTTCTTTTTCGACCTGAACTAAGAGTTGCTGGCCTTCTTTGATGGCGTCTTGAATGCGCGCTTGGCTGGGGCTGACGCCCGCTGCAAAGTACATTTTTGAGATTTCTTTGAACGGCAAAAAACCGTGGCGGTCTTCGCCGTAGTCCACAAAACAGGCTTCCAGCGACGGCTCGACGCGCGTCACGATGGCCTGGTAGATGTTGCCTTTGCGCTGCTCACGCCCTTCAATTTCAATTTCGTAATCGAGGAGTTTTTGTCCATCGACAATGGCCAGGCGACGTTCTTCAGTCTGCGTGGCGTTGATTAGCATCCGTTTCATCGGTATCTTCTTTCTATTTTCAGGGAATTGCCGGAGAGCTCGCGCAGCCTAGCGCCGATTCAAATCAGCCGTGCTGCGCCAACGTAGGCGCTTGAAAACAGAATAAGTGCAGGGCGGTTCATTTGTCATCTGTAGCCAACATGAACTGCGGTGCTAAACTGATCTCAACAATAATATTCGTGAGCTTTTAAACATTTCAAAATTTTGATAGTTAACAGCTCACAAACTTTGGGTATTCCGTATGTTTGTCTCAAAACGTCGGCTTAAACTAAGCTTATCGCAGACCACAGTGAGCGTTGGCTCATCATGTTTGCGTGCAAAAAGGCTAGCTGGCATCGACCTAACCAGCGGGGCGCTTAAACAGGTAAGTGCAGATGTGGACTAAACTCCAGACAAATCAATTACTTATAGCGCGGCGCTAGTGAAACACATTATAGAGGCTGGATTGGAAAAAGCACCAGAAAAACAGACTTTGCATGCTGAAGGTGCAAAATTATTGCCAAAGGCTGAATTGACATCAAATGTCAAGGCTGAATTTGTCACGGTTGACGAAAACTCGGATGGCCAGCGCTTGGACAACTTCTTGATTCGCCAGCTCAAAGGCGTGCCCAAAACCCACGTCTACCGCATCATCCGGAGCGGCGAAGTGCGGGTTAACAAAGGCCGAGCGTCAGCCGATACCCGCATTGCAGAGGGCGACATCATCCGCTTGCCACCCGTTCGTGTGTCAGAGCGCATGGCTGAGAAAACTGAGGCAATGGCTGTTGAAATGGCGAAGTATGCGCTCACTAACTCGTTGGAAAATGCCAACGATGGCCGAAAAATCAGCGAAGACGATCACGTTTTGGCCATTTCCAAACCCGCCGGTGTGGCGGTGCATGGCGGCTCGGGCATCAGCTTCGGGCTGATTGAGCAGCTGCGCATGGCGCGGCCGCAAGCCAAATTCCTGGAATTGGTGCATCGCTTAGACCGTGAAACCAGCGGCATTTTGCTGGTCGCCAAAAAGCGCAGCGCCTTGACGAACCTGCAAAACCAATTCCGCGAGCGCGAAACCGGCAAAACCTACTTGGCTCTGGTGGTGGGCGCTTGGCCTACTAATAAGAAGGTGTTGGACAAGCCTTTGCACAAATACTTGCTGCCCACGAAAGATGGTTCTGAGGGCGAACGCCGCGTCAAAGTCACCACCAAAGACGACCCTGAAGGCATGAAATCCGTCACCTTGGTGAAAATTCGACAAGTTTTCGCTGGTTTCACGCTCTTGGAAGTCACCATCAAAACCGGCCGCACGCATCAAATCCGCGTCCACCTCGCCAGCGAAGGCCACCCGATTGCGGGCGACGACAAATATGGCGATTTTGACTTGAACAAAGCCCTGCAAAAACCCTCTAAAATGCAGTCCGCTGCTTTGAAACGCATGTTTTTGCATGCTTGGCGCTTGCAGCTCACCCACCCATCGACCACAGAACGCGTCGAATTGCAAAACGAATTACCGCCTGAACTGCAAAGTTTTGTAGATTCTTTAAACTGAAATAACTAATGACCACTAGAAAATCCGAACGTCAATTCGATCTAATAGCCTTCGACTGGGACGGCACCCTGTTTGACTCCACCGCCATCATCACCCGCAGCATCCAAGCGGCGGTTGTCGATGTCGGCGGCGCAAAACCGTCGGACCAAGACGCCTCCTACGTCATCGGCATGGGCTTGATGCAAGCCTTAGCCCACGCCGCGCCCGACGTACCAGCCAGTAAATACCCCATGTTGGGCGAGCGCTACAAGTTCCACTACGCCCAAAGCATGGACGACATCACCCTGTTCGCAGGCGTTTTAGAGCTCTTAGCAGGTCTAAAACAGCGCAACC